>JBGOUW010000393.1:0-4826 GCA_041477755.1 Binatia bacterium | reverse complement strand
TCGCCGTCGAAGGGCCATGCACTGATCGATAACAAGTACAATAGCACGAAGAGCTCAAATATGGTCGGCCGCTCGAGAAGCCGGAGTACATAGCCGAGCATCGCAAGGGCGGCCACCCCCAAAGATACGTAGAATCGACAAGCAACCGGGAGGCCGCTCGCCCACGATGACGACAACAGTATGCCATATGCGTAAGCTTGCTTGCAGATCAAAGTCGGCTGGAAAGAAAGCTGGTCAGCATAGCTTCCCAAGCCCGGGAGGACTATTGCCTGCGCGATCGCTAACAGTGCAAACGCACAAAGTGCGACACAGGCAAATCGAGTGCACATCTTGAATCGCAGCAGCTCAACGATCAGTAGAGCAGGGGCAAGTACTAACCCTACCGTTCGAGTGCCGTACGCCAAGTAGATGAGAGTGCCGGTGAGAAGCGCGGCAGCTTGCCGTCGTCTATGTTCTTGGCCACGTTCGTGGGCACGCTGGATCGCCAAGAGGCTCAAATACGCAAAGAGTAGAAATGGTATTTCGGATATGATCTGATCTTTCAAGCTCCAGAAGACCGGATTGAAAGCTACGATGGCCATCGTTGCAAGTGGACGGAAGAGCGGTTCATCTTTCAATGCCTGGAAAAAGACGAATAGGAAGAGCAGGAATGTAACGACCTGCTCGCTCTTCATGGCCATAAGATCGAGGCCCCAAAAATAGTAGACAGGCGATAGAAGCAGCGGGAATATTGGTGGATAGATTCTAGGGCCGAGTGATGAATAGGATGGATTGTATAGATATCCAGTCTTGCCGTACGAAACACCTTCTACTATGTTCTTGGAGTGATGGATGTACATTGCAAAGTCATCGCCCCAGGGGTGACCGCTTCGAATCGTGGATAGATGAAACACTCCAGCGACGGCGATTAGGACGATAGCGCCGAGCGTGCGGTGTCTCATTGCGCAGTGTGCCTAAATGAATCGCCGACCGCACGATCCGCGCTCGACCATGTGCAGATCTGTGGTGTGTGCGAGGGCCAGCCGGCTGTAGGGCTGCCCGAAGAGCGGCGACAAGTCCTGGAGCGCGGCGTCCGTCAGGACCCAGATCATTCGCAGCGGATGATCTTCCGGCACGCGCTGCTCCGGCGAGATGCAGCTGAACATTGCCCCTTGGATCTGGTCCTCACCCCGCATCTGCCACCTCCGCTCACCTCGATGGTAACAACCTTTTACACTCTCCCGCATCCGCGGGCGAGTTTTTCAGCAGCCTGCTAGGTCTCGGGTGCACAGCCAAAGATCGGGTCAGACCGGCGCGACTTTCTGATGCGGTGGCCCTATTGTCCGCGGCCGCTACGAACCGCTCATCCGAGAGCGGTGAGCGCGCGGGCGCACTATTGCTTGGCGAGCAGCTTTTCCGAATCCTTGCAAGGCTTTGCCAATGCAGTGGGCGGCGGGGTAGGAGTCCCGCCATGACGAGGACGGGTTGCACACTGGTGAGTTATGAAGGAGCGATTTGACCCGTTCCGCGCAGGTCCCATCGAAGAGCGTCACGCAGCCGCGGCGCGGTAGAGGCACGAAGCTCCGGCGGCACACACGAGTTCGGGGCCGTGAAGGCCCGCTGCGGCTCCTGCTCAGTTGCGCGCTCGACAGAGGAGGTTCACGACGATGACCAAGGTCTGGCTGCCGCTCGGAGTGCTCTATGCCGGGTTCCTCTTCTGGTACGGCGGCTGCGGCGCGCCGCTGTCCGCCGACGAGCTACAACGGATCGGCGCGCGAATGGAGGCCGTGATCCCCGCTCCCGAGGCTCGCGCTCGCCTGAGCGAGTTCGCGCGCACGGACGACGGGCGCGAGTTCTTCATGGTCAACCTGAACCGCTATCGAGCCGAGCCTCGTTACGCCGACGGCCGCGCCACCGGTGGCGCGAGCGCAGAAGAGGTGGAGGCTCGCTACACCCACAAGATGTTGCCGCGTCTGTTCGCCCACGCCTGCCATCCGTGGGTGGCCAGCATCCCGATCGTGGCTCTCGCGGGCACGCCGGAGATGCTCCCGCTCGACCGCATCACGGTGGTGCGCTACCGCAGCCGCCGCGATTTCCTCGACATCGTTCTGACCGGAGACTGGGCCGAGGACTCGCAGCACAAGTGGGCCGCGCTCGAATCCGCTCACTCCTATGCGACCCGACCCGTTCTCGCGTTGCCCGGCCCGCGCGCGATCGTGCTGGTGCTCCTCCTCGGCGTGGGCCTGTCCGTACGCGCGGTGCAACGCCGGCGTCAACGAACTGAGTCCAAGTCGCCGCCGACGTGAGGATCAAGTCTGACGCGTAGACTTTGAGCTGCCGTCAGCTCTCGGCGATCAGCCGGCACGTCGTCCATCACAGGTCGGCGCACGGGTTGGTGCGCCAGCCGCCGGCGAACCTACTTTGGTTCCGCGTCCAAGACGCCGCGCACTTCGACACCGCGGAGCGAAACACCGGGCAGTTTCCGTGCCCAGCCGATGGCCTCTTCCCTCGACGTGCAGTCGATCAGATAGTATCCGCCGATCACCTCCTTGGATTCCGCGTACGGACCGTCGGTGGTGACCAGCTCGCCGTTCCGCACTCTGACGGCGGTGGCTTCGGCGCCCGGGCGCAGTCGCCGCGTTTCGACGAGCTTTCCTTGCGCCTTGAGCTCGTCGTTGAGCTGGGCATGCACCGGGAACGCCCGCTCCTTTTCTGCCTGCGGCGCGCGGTCCCAGGCCGCTTCGTCGTGCCAAATGAAAAGTAGGAACTTCATCATACTACTCCTTCGCGGGACGGAGGCTTCTCGCCACCCATCACCTATTCGTCTATTGGTCGAATGAGACGGAGCAAAATCGACGCGGGCGGTGTCTGGACAACCTCCGCCGCATCCTTGCAGGCTTTGCCAACGCAGTGAGCGGCGGGCTAAGAGTCCCACCATGACGAGGACGGGTTGCATACTGGTGAGCTGATGAAGGAACGATTCGATCCCTTCCGCACAGGGCCCATCGAAGAGCGCCACGCGGCCGCGAAGCGGCAACGGCAGGAATCTCCTGTTGCACGTACGAGCGCGGGGCCTTGGTTCGTCGCCAGTCACGACGGCGTGGTCGCGGGTCTGAAAGCGGTCGACCGCTTTGTCGGCACATTTGGCTCGCGCGACAACGCGGTCAGCGAAGAAGAGCAGATCATTCAGGCGATCCCGGAGCCGCGCCACGGAAAGATTCGGCGCATCATGAACGCGGTGCTCGCCCCCAGCAAGATCGCGAAGGTCGCACCATTCGTCCGCGAGCTGTGTACGCGGCTGATGGACGATGTGGTGGCGGCGCCCGAGTGCGAACTGGTGTGCGCCTACGTCGACCCGATTCCTACGACGGTGATCGCGCATGTCCTCGGCATACCCACAGGGGACTGGCAGCAGTTCAAGCGCTGGTCGGATGACGTGGTCGAAGGTCTGGACTCACGCGCCGTCCGCGATCAGGAGAGAGTCGCCAGCCTCTCGCAACGGCACCCGCAGTTTGCCGCCTACCTCGACGAGCAGATCGCGCAGCGACATGCCGCCGCCGAATTATCCGGCCAACATGATCCCGGCCGCCATCATCCCGCCGACGACATCATCACGCGTTTCATTCAGACCGAGATCGACGGCGAGCGCCTGTCGGACGTCGCGATTCGCACGCAACTGATGGTGCTGATTATCGCCGGCAACGAAACCACGCGCAACCTGATCGGCAACGCCTTTCACACATTGGCGAGCGATCCCGCGTTGTACGCTCGGCTGCGCCACGACCGCTCCATCATCCCGACCGTGGTCGAAGAGTCGCTCCGCCACGATTCGCCGGTGCAGATCCTGGCGCGCACGTGCACCCAGAACACGGCGATCGAAGGCGTGGAGATCGCGGCCAATGAGGCGGTGGTCTTCGGGGTCGGGTCGGCGAATCGCGACGAGCGCTGCTACGAGGAGCCGGACACCTTCCGCCTGGATCGACCCGATCCGTGGGATCACGTGGCGTTCGGCGCCGGCCCACACATTTGTCCCGGCGCGGCGCTGGCTCGACTCGAAGCCACGATCGCCCTCGAAGTGCTCAGCGAGCGCGTCGAGCGCTTCACCCTCGCCCCAGGCTACGCCTTCGACCCCAACCCTGTCTTCTGGGCCCACGGCCCGCGGTCACTCGCGGTGCGGCTCGTCGTCTCCTAACGTCAGTGTGACATAGGCGGATTCACCGCGGAGTACGCCGAGCGCACCAAGACGGAAATCAAGTGAGACCGCGCTCAGGCGCGACTCGTCCGCGTGCGGGCGAAGGCAACCGTGAGGACGGCGCAGGCGACCGCTTCGATTGCGGGTACCCAGCCAGCCCATGCGCGGACCTCAACGCTCGCGACGACGATGATGATGCGGTACAGGCCCATCAGGGCCATCCCGGTTGCGGTAGGGATCGCCAGCAACTGACGCAGTGCCAAGTCGTTTGCGGCGGCGCGCAAACTCCATCCCCAGCCGATCATCGCGCTCGCTGCGAAGGCGACGAAGTAGTGGCCCACCGCGTCGGTCGGAACCGCCGAACGTCCGAATGATAGAAAACTAAGGAACGCCAGAAAGAACGCGGCGCCGATGATCATGAAGATCACACCAGTGAATCCGTACAGTCGACTATATCCGGGGGCGCTCATAGCGTTACGCTTGAGCACGGATTGCCGGCGGGGCGCAAGCGACGTGTCGCGCTCAAGCGCGGGCAGTCTTCGGTGAACGTGCTACGCGACCTTGGCGCCTCCATAGCCGAGATCAAGCCCCTTGAGTCCACCCGCAGCGCGCCACTCTTGTAGGATGCGGAAGAACTCGACCGAACCGCCGCCGT
>JBGOUW010000024.1:0-17948 GCA_041477755.1 Binatia bacterium | reverse complement strand
GTCGGCGCACGGCGTCGACGCGATCGCGTCGCAGTGCGGGTTTGGAACCGCTGAATCGATGCGACGGGCATTCCTACGCCGGCTGCGCGTACCACCAAGTGCGTATCGCCACCGCTTTGCGAGTCCGCCCCTGCCGGGTCTGTCACTGCCAAGTCTGTCACTACATTGAAGGGAGAAGTCGATGTCGCTCACCACGGGGATTCTACTGTTCAACGACGCGGAGGAACTCGACTGGGCGGGGCCGTGGGAAGTGTTCACGGCAGCCACCATGGTCAACGAGGGCGACCGCGTGGTCACCATCGCCGAGACCACTGCGCCGGTACGCTGCGCGAAGGGGCTGCGGGTGCTGCCCGATCACAGCTTCGCCGATGCCCCAGCCCTGGATGTCGTGCTGGTGCCCGGCGGTCACGGCACTTTGCGCGAAGTCACGAATCCGGTGCTGCTCGAATGGCTGCGGAAGACGGCGGCGCGCTGCACCTGGGTGACCAGTGTGTGTACCGGCGCGCAATTGCTAGCGGAGGCCGGAATTGCCAAGGGCAAGCGCGTCACGACCCACTGGAGCTTCATCGAAGCGCTGCGGGCGCGTGGCGATGTCACAGTGGTCGAGCGCGTCCGCTACGTGCGCGATGGGAACGTCGTAACCTCAGCGGGCGTTTCGGCGGGTATCGACATGGCGCTGTGGCTGGTCGGCCAGATCCACGGCGTCGATATCGCAAGGCTGATCCAGAAAGGCATCGAGTACGATCCCGCACCACCATACGCGGCCGACGTGTAAACGATCACCGGCAAGATGCCTGTACCACTAGCCGACGAGCACGACTCACGAACACGAGTCACGACATCAGATGTTGTACTCGATCATCGGCTTCTTCGGCTTGTGGCCCTCGACGTAGCGACGGACTCGCGGCAGGGCGAGTCCGAGACGACGTTCGACGAGATAGACAATCGCGAGCACGCCAGTGGCTACGGTGGCGGGAAAAACGGAGCCGAAGCGGCGATCCGGACTGGTGAAGACCATCTGCATGGCAATGAAGAACATGAAAAAGCCGAACAGCCGGCGCATCAACGGCACGGGAATGCGATCGACGACAAAGGCACCGGCGTAGGCGCCGACGACGAAGCCCACGCAGATGAGGCCGACGACCGAGAAGTCGATGTACCCCCGCCGGTAGTATTCGAGCGCCGCAAAGATCCCCACCGGCGGGATCAGCACGCCGAGCGACGTGCCCTGCGCCTGGTGCGGCGTGAAGTCGAACAGAAAGATCAACGCCGGCACCAGAAAGATGCCACCGCCTAAGCCGAGAATCCCGCTGAGTGTGCCGACTACCAAGCCAAGTAGAACGAGCGTCATACCACCTCCCCAGTTCACGTTTGTGCCGACGCGATGATCGCTGGAATTCGTTCGGCGATCTCTTCCGCGGTCCACCGCCCGCGCGTCGAGTGAATCGGCGGACCAATCGCAGTCGTCACCGTAGCGATCTCCCCGCGCGCCACGCGGAACACTTCGCCAGTAATACCCGCGGCAACGTCGGACGCAAGGAACACCACCAGTGGCGCCACCGTCGCCGGGTCGAGCGCATCGTCCTGATCGTTGGCGAGGTACTGCGCCGACATCCGCGTGCGCGCCAAGGGCGACACCGCGTTGCAGGTGATCCCGGCGTCCTTCCCTTCGACCGCCGCAACTCCAGTGAGGCTGATGATACCGCCCTTCGCGGACGCATAGTTGGCGGTACCGACCGACGACGCGTAGTAGGCT
Organism: Binatia bacterium; assembly: GCA_041477755.1. Lineage (GTDB taxonomy): Bacteria > Desulfobacterota > Binatia > HRBIN30 > JACQVA1 > JACOST01. The sequence goes on along the minus strand of JBGOUW010000024.1, from coordinate 16,192 downwards.
CGGCCCGATGTGGTGTTGACGATCCGCCCGCCGTGACCGGCTGCGCGCATGGCGCGCATGGCAGCGCGGGTGCAGAGAAAGGTGCCCCTGAGGTGCACCGCCAGCACATCATCAAAGTCGGCGTCACTCATCTCTTCGATCGGACGGCTGCGCACGATGCCGGCGTTGTTGACGAGGATGTCGACGCGATGAAACAGCGCCAGCGTCGAATCGATGAGCCGCTGCACGGCGGCCGGTTCCGCCACCGAATCGGTGTTGGCAAGCGCTTGGCCGCCGGCGCGTCGAATCTCGGCGACCACCGCCCCCGCGCTCTCATCGCCGGGCGCGCTGCCATCGAGCCGTACGCCCAGATCGTTGACCACCACGCGCGCACCGGCGCCCGCCAGCGCCAACGCATATGCACGGCCGAGCCCGCGCCCGCCGCCGGTAACGATCGCAACCTTGTCGTCGAGGCGGATCATTTGCTCAATCATTTGCTCATAGGTCGTCGGCTCATACGTTACTGCCGATCACGGAGCGGCGGAAGCGCAGCACGGCGAATACCACGAAGCAACCGGCAGCGAACGAGATCGCCATTCCGCTGCGATGACTCGTTGGTGCGTATTGCATCACGATGCGATGAGCGCCCGCGTCGACGGCTACGCCACGTGCGAATCCGTTGACGCGCACGATTGCAGTCGGGACGCCGTCCACCGTGGCCTGCCACCATGGATAGTACGTGTCCGTCACCACCACCACTCCCGGCGTCCGCATCTCGGCGAGCAACTCGACGCGCTCGGGTAGATACGACTGAATCCGCACGCTGCCCATCATCGCCGGTGGCAGGCCGGCGGGTAGCGTGTCGCTTCCAATTGCCACTTCGGCGCTCGGATCGTCCGCATTGAACAAGTGAGCCACGGCTGCGTCGGCGTTGGCAACGACGCGCACCGAGTGCGGCACGAACGCGCGCGGAACGCGCGGCGCGACTTCGTAGACAAAGGCGTCGCGGGCATCGCCCGGTATCTGACGCAACACCAGCCCCGGCCGATCCAACGGCTTCGGACTCGTAACATACGCCACGTTGAAGGCACCGAGCAGCACCGCGGCGCGCTCGCGCGGCGCCTGTTCGAGCAACGCTTCGAGGCGCTCGTGGTCGCTCAGATTGATCGCGGCCGGTACGTTGACGTTGCCGATCAGATGAAAGCCGGCGTTCTGCATCAGCAACAGGTTCTGCTCTTGCACGAAGCTGTCGGGAAACGCCGGCACATCGGGGCGACCGACGCCGTCGCTATAGATGCGCAGCGGGTCGGGCCCGTGCGGCATCGCCGCGAGTGCGCGCGGCGGCCGGCGCACGTCATTCCACGCCATCGTGGGTAGCAACGCCGCATTGACGCGATACAAATCGGCGGCGACGAGCACGACGAACGCGACACCGGCAACTAGCGGTTGCGTGCGCGCAAGGAAGGCAATGGCGGCAATCGACCCGAACAACACGCCGAGTACGTTCAGATCGCTGGCAAGCAACGCAGCCGGGAGCGTGGTGGTGCCCGCAACAACGCGACCAACGATCAGCGCGCCGATGGCACAACTCGCGGCGACGATCGCCACGCCGCGAGCACGCGATGGCGCCTGCAGAATACTTTCCAGCCCCAGCGCCACGCCGACCGCTAGCGCCAGGTGAACGACGAGGAGGAATTTCTCCGGGTAGCGGATCATGCGTAACGGTGCGACGTGTTCGATCACCCACAGGTAACCCGGCAGATACTTTCCCAGCGCCAACAACAGGCACACGAGGGTGATGCCGCCCCACCACGCGCGCTGGAAGCGTGACAGACGGGCGAAGGCCGCGGGCAGCAGCGCCAGCACCGCGCCAGCATATAGCGTGAGCAGCCACGGCGCGCGCGCGAAGTCGCCCTCCCACAGCGCCGCTGTCTCATGAAATTGCCCGCCAGCATCGACGTAGTGACGCGGCAGCGCGAACGCCAACACGCCGAGCGGATGCAGCGAGTAGTCGACCACCCCTTCCACCTTGAGTCCGCCCAGGCGCGACGAATGCAGCAGGTACTCCGCCAATGGCATGAGCTGCACCGCGCATAGTAGGAGCGCGACGACATTCGCGGCAGTCAGCGCCGCCACCGACGCCCTCCAGCGCGGACCACGTCCGCTGAGCGAGCGGTCGATCGCGCGTGCCAGCACCAGCAGGTTCGCGAACACCACAAACTCCGGCATCGCCCCGAGCACCGCGAGCGCGAGCGCGATGCTCAATCCCGCCAGCGCAGCGGCGCCGCGACTCTCGCACCAGACTTCGAACGCAAGGATGATCCACGGTATCCACACCGCGGACTGCAAACCGTTGAGCAAGTTGTCCAACGCCACCAGAGTTCCGCCGAATCCGAACACCAACCCACCGAGTGTTGCCGCCACCAGCGACAGGTTTCGGAAGCGTAGGAGCGCAAACATTCCACTCGTCGCGATCAAGTGGTGGAGCGCGATGCCGAGGCTGAACCCAAATGGTTCGCGCAGCCACCGCAGCAACAAATTGATCGGATAGTAGACGCCGGCCTCGATATCCGCAGCGAAGGGTTTGCCGAGTACCGCAAACGGATCCCACAGCGGCGGCCAACTGAACGCCGCAAGCGTGCGCGCCGCGTGATCGATGGTGAGAAAGAGCGTATACGCATCGCGGAACACCACCACACGATCGCCGAACAGCAGGTCGCGATAGAAGAAGACCGTGTACGCAATCAACCCGAGCAAGAGGGCGAGCGAACGGCGGCGACGCATCACGCGAGGCCCAGCCGCAAAAATTGATCGTCGGGCGCGTCGATCTCCTTGAGCGCCACGCGCAGATGCTCCGCCGCGTCCTTCTCGCGGACTGAGCCAGCCAGGTTGCGCGCCTCGGTCGGATCGTTGCGGAGGTCGAACAGCAGATTGCCGGCGAACTCGGTGTAGGCCCAAAACGGGAGGAAGTCTCCGTCAGCGAACGGCTGGCGGATCACCGGCACTTTCGTGCCCGGCATGTGGTCGAGAAAAGCGCGCTGGTCGAGCAGCGGCAGGCGCAGCTTGGGCAGGCTCGCCACGGGCATCGTCGACCAGCGATTCGACCACATGCTGAGCGGCGCGTTGGCGCCCACCGGCGCGCGCGCGTATTTGGTCGCGCCGTCGATCAGATGGATCTCGCGCCCCCATACGCCGGACAGCACGCGGTCGCGCACCGAGTGCACCTCGCCGCGGATCAGCGGCACCAGCGAGCAGCCATGGGTCCGGTGATTGACCTGCGCACCGAAGAGATCGGCGAGGGTCGCGAACAAATCAACGCTGGTGGTAAGCGCCGTCTGGGTGCCCGCCGCGATCCCCGGCCACGCAATCATCAGCGGGATGTGCCCGAGCGGTTGGTAAATCGGCACGCCCGGTTTGCCCCAGATGTCCTTCTCGCCGAGGAAGTGGCCGTGATCGCTGCAGACAATCACGGCGGTGTCGGCCCACAGTTGGTTGCGGTCGATGGCGTCGAGCACGCGGCCGAACCAGGCGTCGATCATCGTCAGCTTGGCACCATAGCAGGCGCGCACTTGCCGCGCCTGCTCGGGCGTGAGCACGCCCTTCTCCAGAGCCCCACGCACGTACGGCGGCCAAATCAGGTGCGGCCCTTGCCACGCCGTGTCGTACATCGACGCGTACGGTTCCGGGGTATCGAACGGCTCGTGCGGATCGAATTCATCGACGAACAACAGAAAGCGGTCGTGAAAGCGGGCATGCTCGTCGAGCCACCGGGCCGCGGCCGTCATCGTGCGCGGGCCGGGAAAATCCTCTTCGCTGCGAAAGTAGCCGCGCGAGTTGTCGTAGTGCGTATGGCCGCGGCCGAACGACGGCGCGCCGACCCAACTCGGATCGGGCCGCGTCTTCCACGGATCGCTCTCGTGACCGCGCTGGTAGTCCCACGCGGCAAAGTCGCAGTGGTAGTTCTCGCCGCCGGTCTCGAACAGATGCGGATGATCGGTAACCAGCACAGTAGTCACCTCCGCAGCGCGCAGCGATGCCGTCAGCGGCTGTTCCCAGATCTCGATCGAGCCCCACGGTTTCCATGGGAAGTCGAGCGCGCCGCACAGAATATCGTGCCGCGCCGGCATGCACGGCAGCGAGCCGGCGAAGTGCTGCTCAAAACGGACGGCGCGGCGCGCAAAGCGGTCGAGATTCGGGGTGTCGAACTCCGTACCGCCGTAGGCGCCAAGCAAGTGGCGATTGAGGCTGTCGAGCAGCATCACAATCGCGTGTTTGGGGGTCGTGCGGGTAGTCGGATCCATCAAGATTCCCCCCTGCAAACCTTTGGTCAACTCTGCTTCGCACGGGCTCCATAGCACACACCGGCCCGACATGATGAAAGCGTTTCCGAGCGCCCGCCTGCGCCTGCTACACTACCGTCGTGTCTCTTGAGTCCGACACGCCACCGCCGCGGCACAAGCCGAGCATTGAGCTCACCCGGCCGCAACGCACCGCGCGCCGGCGCGGCGGTCTGTTTGTCCTGATCGCGGTGGTGCTCGGCGTTGGTGCCTCCATGTGGTGGCTGATGACACCGGCGCGCCCGCCAACGCCGGCCACCGAGTCGGCGACCGAACAGCCATTGCCACATGTGGAGCCGGGGCGCTTCACCGCTGCCGTGACGCACTTCGCCGGCGACGCCGACAATCAGCAGGCGCAGTTGATCGTCAACGCGCTGCGCGGCGTTGGAGACGGTCGCGCCGTGCAGTTCGACCGCACGATTCGAGTTGACGATGGTGCACTGGCCACCGATCACGACACCGCCCGGCAACTGCTCGCGCAGTCGGGCGCCTCGGTACTCATCTGGGGCTCGCTCGCGACGCGCGAAGGCGAAATGTCGCCGGACCTCTACTGGACGCTCGCTGCCGAGTTGCAAGACGGCGGGCGCTGGGGACGCTATCAACCGCCGGTGATGCTCCATCTGCCCCTGATTGGATCGAGCGACCTCGCCGATCTGCTGCGGCTGCTGGTGATCGCGCAAACCGCGGAGTTTCACGCGAACGAGGGGGGTGCAATGGACGACCCGTTCCCGGCGATCCTTGACCGCGTGCGCGGGTTCGCCTACGGCAGCCGACAACGACCCGGCATGACCAAGCGAGCGCGCATCGAAGTGCAGTTCGTCCTCGCGTACGTGTTGGCCGCATACGGTGAACAGACCCAACAGACGAAGCTGGCGCAGGAGGCGGTGACGTTGTACCGCGAGTTGTTGGCCGGACGCCCCGCAGACGCCGAACCGCTGCGCTGGGCCATGCTCCAGAACAACCTGGCGAATGCGCTCTGGATGGTCGGTGAACACGAAATCGAGTTGCCGGTGCAACGGGCCAATCTCGAGCGCGCACTGGCCGTGCTGCAGAGTGCTCTAATCGAGGTGAGTCGCGAGCGCACCCCGCTAGCGTGGGCCATGATCGAGAGCAATCTCGGCATCGTGTTGACGTCGCTGGGCGTGCGACAGGTGGGACCGATACGGCTCGAAGCCGCTGCCGCCGCCTTTCGCGCTGCGCTGCAAGAGCGGACACGTGCGCAGGGGCCGTATGCGTTCGCCCTCACGCAGACGAAGCTGGGTGACGCGTTGCGCGAACTTGGCACGCGCACCAAGCAGGCGGCGGTCGTTTGTCGCGCGGTCGACAGCCATCTGGAAGCGTGGCAAGCGCTGACCGCGGCGGGGCAGCCGCCGGCGACGCGTGTAACGGCAGCGGCCGACGCCATCGCGCGCGACTTCGCCGCGATGAAGAAGTCGTTCTCGGCGCGCGACGTAGAGGACTGTCGTGCCGTCCATTCCGCCGGCATGCAGCAGCTGGAGCAAGGCGCTTCGACATGATCCGCGCGCTGCGGCTGCTCGCGGCGTTCGTCATTGTCGGTGGCACGTTCGTCCTCATCCGGACGTATTCGGCGTATCAGAACATCGCCGTCAGCGAACCGATGGAGGTCGTGGTCAGGCGCATCACCTCGCTGCAGTATCAAGTCGACGGCTTTGAGCGCTTGTTGCAGGGCGCGCGCCGCGCGCGCGAAAACTCGCGCACGCCCAAGGAACGCTTGCAACGGCTCTACGCGATCGAGGAGGGATACGTCAAAACCGCCCGCGGCTTGGTCGAAGCCATCGACGACCCGAAGACCACCACGGCTATGCAGAGCATCTTTCGACCCGGCGACAAGATGCCCACACAGCTGAAGGAGCTACGGGATTGGTTGTCGACCGAGCAGGGCGAAGAGCATCCGCTGCTCTCGATCGATCAGAGCGTCGATCGCAAACTCGCCGCGCTGGCCACGCACTTTGCCATGTACCGCGAGTGCCTGCGGATCGGAAAACGCGACTTCGGCTACTTGCGCACCGACATCGACGGCTGCATCGGCGCCCGGCAGAAGGGCTTGGAGCCGCTGCCGTGACGCCGGCGGCACATCCGCCGCGATGCGTGGGCTGGTTCAGCGACGGGGACCATGCTTGACAGTGATGCGACAGTCCCCGGCCTTGGCGCAAGACGGGTGATGGCGATCCTCCTCGTCGTCGGTCTGCTCTTCCTGTTCGGCCGCATGTACAGCCGCTACCAGAACGCCGCATTCGACCAGATCCACAAGACGCTTGAAGAGATCGCACCGTTGCGCGATCAGCTTAGCGACCTTGCGAGCACCGTGCGCAGCGCCCAAAATGCCCGCGAGCATGCCACCAGCCCGCGCGCACGCTTGCAGAACCTGTATGAAGTCGAGCACAAGTACCTGCAGAGCACGCAGCGCGTCGGCGTGAGCATCGGTAACATGCAGTCGACCGGTGCCTATCGTCGCGTGTTTCAACCGGAGGACGCGGTGTCAAGGAACTTGACTGCGCTACGCGAGTGGCTCGACACCGAGCGCGCCGAAGATCACCCGTTGCTGCCTGCCCACGATCAGATCGATCGGAAACTCGCGATCCTCGCCGCGCATCTCGCCATGTACGACGATTGTCTGCGCTTCGAAGCGATCGAGTTCCGGCGGATTCGCACCGCAATCAACGCCTGCGTCGAGGGAAAGGCACGCAGCCTGGACTCGTTGCCGTGAGTCGAGCGATGGCGCAGCGTGTCTTGAGTCGACTTTTCGCCATCTGCTCACTGGCCTGGTGTACGGCGTGCCACAGTGCCTCGCCATCATACTATCCGCTCACCGAAGGCATGACGTGGGAGTATCAGGTCACCGTGCGCCAGCGATCACCGGAAGGCGCGACGCAGCCACCCAAGGTCGACACCGCGGTTGTCACCAACTTGGCTCCCCAGACACTGATGGGCGTGAGCGTGCAGCCGCAACGCACCGACATGGCGGGGCTGCTGCGCACGATGTTTCTGATCGAAGACGCCACCGGGGTGCGCATCTTCGCACTGCAAGCGATGGATGCGACCAAGCCGGAGGTCCAAGACGAGACGGCGTACGTTCTAAAGTATCCCGTGCAGGCTGGGGCCGCGTGGGCCGACAGCGCAACGACGATGCTGATGAAGGAGACCGTGTCGTTGCCGCAGACCTCGCGCATCGAGAGTGCAAACGAAACCGTCACCGTTCTCGCCGGTACGTTCGCCAATTGCGTGCGAGTCACCAGTTCGGGTTCCACCGCCAAGCGATTCAATGATCTGGTCGGTGGCGCGCAAGTTCAAGTCGAAGCCGACGCCTGGTACGCGCCCGGTGTGGGTCTGATCAAGGCGATGCAACGTGAGAACAGTAACCGTTCCGTCCTCGGCTCCGGCGACATCACCTTCGAGCTCAAGCAATTCAAACCCGGGCGCTCCTGAACCTGAACCAGCCGTCTGGTCTTCATTCCATCGCATTGGCAAATGTCTTATACACATCGATACATTCGTGCCCTATTTCGGGCAAATTTCTTGAATTCGCTGTAGTGGCATGGTTACCTTGGGGCTATGGAAGCCGCTGCCGACTTGGACGAACTAGTCGCGCACCTCGAACGCACGACGCGCATGAACCCGACTGAAGCACGCCGGTTGGTGGCCGAGGTGGTGACGTACTTCTCTGACACGATCGAACGCTTCGTGCGGCGACGCCATCAGGAACTCCAAGTCGAGCAGTACAAGAACGACGAGATCTTCGAGCGCATCGCAGCCGAGCTGTGCGTGCGCCGCTTCGCCGCGCCACCGCTGTCGGCGCGTCAAATTCGCCGATTAATCTACGGCTAGACCACAAAGGGGGCATCATGTGTGGCATCGTTGGCTACGTGGGCAAACAAGACGCGACGCCGATCTTGATCGCGGGCCTGCATCGGCTTGAATACCGCGGCTACGACTCGGCCGGCGTGGCGGTCATCGGCCGCTCTGGCCTCAAGGTGCACAAGGCCGCGGGGAAGATCCGCCAACTCGAGGACACGCTGCCAAAGCGACTGAAGGGCACGGTCGGCATCGGTCACACACGGTGGGCCACGCACGGTGAGCCGAACGATGTCAACGCGCATCCGCACACGGACTGCAGCGGGCAGATCGCGGTCGTGCACAACGGCATCATCGAAAACGCCGCCGAGCTGCGCGCCCAGCTCGAAGCCAAGGGCCACGTGTTTCACTCTGACACGGACACGGAGGTGCTCGCGCATCTGATCGAAGCGATGGGCGACGGGGACCTCCACCGCGCCGTGTGCCAAGCACTCGCGGCCATCGAGGGCACCTACGGCATCGCCGTGGTCGATGTGCGCCATCCCGATCGCATCGTCACGGCACGCAACGGCAGTCCGGTAGTGATCGGGCTCGGCGAGCACGAGATGTTCGTCGCCTCCGACGTTGCAGCGCTGGTGCGGCACACGCAACAGGTGGTCTACTTGGACGATCGCGAAGTGGCCACGATCGACGCCGACGGCTATCACACCAGTACCCTCGACGATCGGCCGACGCAGAAGAGTCCCGCCACCGTGCAATGGGGCTACGAGGCCTACGACCGCGGCCCGCACGCACACTTCCTGCTGAAAGAAATCATGGAACAACCCGAGGCGTGCGAGCGTACGCTCAAGGGCCGGCTCGATACGCGGTTTCACACCGCCCGCCTGGGCGGCTTGAATCTGACCGCGCGTGATCTGCTCGATATACGGCGCATCAAAATCCTCGGTTGTGGTTCGGCGTACTACGCCGGCATCGGCGGCGCGCATCTCATCGAGCGGCTCGCGCGCGTGCCGACGGACGCCGAGGCCGCCTCGGAATTCCGCTACCGCAATCCGGTCATCGAAAAAGACACGCTCTACATCGCCGTGAGTCAGTCAGGGGAAACCGCCGACACACTGGCCGCCGTGCGCGAAGTGCAGCGCAAAGGCGGCCGCGTACTCGGCGTCGTCAACGCGGTCGGTAGCACCATTGCGCGCGAGTGCGATGGCGGCATTTACATTCACGCCGGTCCCGAAGTCTCCGTGGCGTCGACCAAGACCTTCGTCTGCACGCTGATGGCGTTCTCACTGCTGGCGCTGCATCTCGGACGGATTCGCGATCTGTCGCCGACCGACGGCAAGCGACTGGTGGACGCGCTGCATCGGCTCCCTGAACAGCTGCGCGAAATTCTCCGCGACAGCGATCGCATCAAAACCATCGCGCTCCGATATGCGCAACGCAAGAACATGTTCTTCATCGGCCGCGCGAGTGGGTACACCGTGGCACTGGAAGGGGCGCAAAAGTTGAAAGAGATTTCCTACATTCACGCCGAGGCCTATCCCGCGTCGGAGCTGAAGCACGGGCCGCTTGCGCTGATCAGTCCCGAAACACCGACGGTGATCGTGTTGCCACGCGACGAACTCTACGAGAAGTCGCTGTCGTCACTCGAGGAGGTCCGCGCGCGCCGCGGCCCGCTGATCGCCGTCACTCATCCGGGTGATGAAAGCCTGCCGACCAAAGTCGACGATGTGCTGCTGGTCCCGCCAACCGAGACACCGCTCAATCCTATCCTGCTGACCATTCCGTTGCAGCTCTTCGCCTACCACTGCGCCGTGGCGCTCGGGCGCGACATCGATCAGCCGCGTAACCTGGCAAAGAGTGTAACGGTGGAGTGACGTCGTGACTCGCGCTCGTGGTTCGTGTTCGCCGTCGAAACCTGCACGGGCTCGCGTCAGTTGCCGCCGTACTTGTCGTCGGCTTGGCTGACGAAGTGTTCGACCAGGCGCTGCTCGGCGGCGCGGTACGCAATCGTACGCAGCATGTCTTGTGTTTGCTGTGCGAGCGGGATCGCGGCGAGATAACCGACGAGCTGCGCGGGGGAGAGTTCATCGATGGCGTGCTCCATCGTGCTCATCACTTCGGGCGGGAGTTCCGGGACCGGGACGTGCCCAGCTATCTCCAGCGCGGCGGAAAACCGTTCAGCAAAGTGCCGCTTGGCGTCGGCTTGCTCCTCCGCAGTACATTCGACGTGCAGCTTCACCGCCGCTCTTTCGAATAGGCGGTCGAAGGCAGCCAGTAGCGCGTCCTTGCCAGTCATCGTTCCTCCCAGTCGTCTCACCCTGCGAGACTGCTGATGTAGTTAATCAGCAATTGCTGTGTCGGCAAGGTGCATCATGCATTCGGAGTGAATTCCGCGTTGACTTGCTGCCCGGCTGTTCGTAAAGTGCCCGGCACATGCACCGTTCGCCGCGTCGCTCGCCCGGACTGCTTCGCGTTGCCTGCGCACAGCTGTGCTTGGTTGTGACCCTGACCTTTGCGCACGTGAGCGCCTCGCAGACCCTCTATAAGTGGACCGACGACCAAGGCGTGATCCACTTCTCCGACATCCCGCCGTCGGGTGGCCAGAAGTACGAAGAGCGCGGCACGCCGCTGGGTGAACCCGGGGCCGCCGCCAACGCCGCACCAGCCAATGCCGCGGGCGACGCTCCGGCAGCACCCGCGGCCGCAGGGGCAGCCCCAGAGGCCGGAACCACGGCGGCCGCGCGTGTGATCCTGGTCTCTCACAACACGATCCCGCGCAGCACCGACGCGCGCCATTTGATCGGCGTGGTCAAAAATGTGGGCGGGCATCCCGCCAGTCGCGTCGCCGTGACCGCGCACATCGCCGACTCAACTGGCCGCGAGTGCGCACGTGAAGAGATCGAGGTCGTTCCCAACACGCTCCCTCCGGGTGAGTCAGGTAACTTCGACGCGACCCTTCGCAACAGCTGCTTCGCCGATGGCGGAACCGTCGATCCCGAACCGCACTGCAACTGACCGGTAGAACTCTGAAGATTCCACGCCCGTGCACCACCTCCTGGCGAACGGTTCGTCTACCAACGGTACTTGAGGCTCATCCCGACGTCGCCCGGGCTGAACAGTTCCACCTGCAGCCCCGGTTCCGATGGGCCGAAGTCACCGAGCGAGATTAACCGGTGAGCGGTCAAGAAACTGCTCCAGCCGATTCATCGGTGTCGGCAGCGTCGGGGAGTGGGCGCCTGGCTGCACGGCCAACGCACGATAACGCCATAGGTGCTGCCGGTCGATTCAATCAGAGCGCCGGTTTGGCCAACGCCAATTGCCCAACCGTACGGTGGGGCGCTGGTCGGAATCTCGATCAGAATCTTCACGAGTTGCGAAGCGCGCCAGCCAACCACGAGCGGATCGGCCGCGGCGGCCGTCACGGCGACGGTAAGCATCATCAGCGATGCCATCCCGCCGCGCACCTCGCGGGCGCACCCCCGCGGCGCGCTCCGACATCTGGCGGAATGACGCGCGCCGGCTCTCCTCAGAACCCTATAGGAGGGAAACTAGCGTTGTCAGCACCATGAGCAGCATCAGCACCAGCCCGACCCCGAACGCGATGGTTCGGTAGGGCTGCTGCTGGCGGATATAGAAGATGGTGTGGAGCACGCGTGCGAAGCAAAAGCCCCAAAAGTAGACGCGCGTCATGAACGCCGATGGCTGCGTGAGTGCGTAGAACAACGCGGCACCAAAGAACGGTAGAATGTTTTCGAGGTCGTTGCGGTGAGCCCGCCGCGCGCGCTCGATGTCCGCGTCTGCCGTGGTGGTCGGCGGTAGTCCCTGCAACGCAAAATCTTCGGGCGTGGCGTAGTGACCGCGCTGAATCCGCATCAAACTAGTGTAGCCACCCACCGCCGCCATCTTCAACACCAAGATCAGATACACCACACCAAGCACCGACAACGCCGGGTAGTGAGTCAGCAAAGCATCCATGGGGCCTCCCTATTGGTGCGGCTCTCTTATCACTGACGGTGCGGCGCCGTACAGCCGCTGGTACTGGCGATAGCCGCCGATCACCTTCTTCACGTAGTCGCGGGTCTCGCGGAAGCTGATCGACTCGACGAACTCGTCGCGCTCGCCGGCGCCGAAGCGCCGCTCCCACTTCTCGACCGCGGGCTCACCGCCATTGTATGCCGCCAGCGCTTTCAGCGGGTCGCCGTGAAACTGCGCGAGCAATTGGGCCAGGTAGCGCGTTCCCAGCGTGATGTTGCGCTGCGGGTCGCGAAGCTGTTCGGTCGATACCGGCACTCCGGCAACGCGCTCGGCGGTGCGCGGCAGCAACTGCATCAACCCCCACGCGTCGGCCGGCGACCGCGCGTCGGGATCGTAGAGACTTTCTTGCCGGATCAACGCGGCCACCAATAGCGGATCGATCGGAGAAGTCGTCGCGTTCTGGCGCGCGGCGCGTTGCACGTCGTCCCAAAACCCGAGCGGATAAGAGACCCGCCGTCGTGTCGCGGCATCCAGGCCGGCCTGATCGCCGAGGCGGCGCGCCAGGCGTAGCGCAGCCCCGTTGCCATCCACGGCGCGGTACCACTGCAGGAGCTTGCGCATCTCGGCGGTGTTGCCGCGCTGCTCGGACTCGTACGCGTTCAGCTCGCGGCGGGCCAGCGACCGCAAGCCCGCTGCGCGCAACTCAACCGCACGACCGAGGTGGTAGTCCATCGACGATGCCGGAAGCGTCGCATCGGCCGGTGGCACCACGGCGCCCGGTGGCGCCGACACGACGCCGAGCCGTTGCTCGGCCCACATCGCGTAGTAGCTCGTCGGGGCGTCGCTCGCGAGTCGTTGATACAGTGCGCGAGCCGCCGCACTCCGCCCTTGGTGATCGAGCGCGCGCGCCTGCCAATAGAGCGCGTCGGCACAGTCCTCAGTATTCCGGCAGCGCGCGAGCGCCGCAAAGCTGTTAGCCGCCGCGGACCAATCGGCGCGGTCATACTGAATCCAGCCGATGCGCCAGCGCGCTTCGCGTGCCAGCTTGTCCCGCGGGGCGATACGCGCCAGCTCGCGATAGCTCGCCATGGCGCGGTCGGCGCGACCGACCTTCTCGTGAATGCGGCCGATCGCGTAGAGCGACTCCGTGACTTTTTCCGCGTGCGGGTAACGACGCCGCAGATTGGCGAACGCCACCAGTGCCTCCTCATCGCGATCGCGGTTCCACAAGATCGATGCAACACGGAACTCCGTCGCAGCGGCGACCGCATCCGACTCGCCACGAACCGCGGTGCGCAGCACCGCGACGGCGTCGTCCACGCGCCCCAGCCCGAGCAACGCCTGCGCGTCGAGATGCAACAGTTCGTCGCGATCGCTCTCGTTCGCGTGCGTGAGTTGCTGGCTCACTAGCAGTTCGGCCGTGGCGAAGTCGTGCTCGCCCACCAGCACACGAATCTCGTCGATCAGCTCGGCATCACGCGGCGCGAGCGCAGCATGACTCGCGCGTAGCTGCACCAGCTCCGCCTTGGCTTGCACGTCGACCGGCTCCCCCGGCGCCTCGCGGCGCAGGCGCTGCAAGCCAGCTGCGGCAGCGGCCACGTCGCCAGCGGCGATCTGCACGCGCGCCAATTCCAGCGCGGCCGGCTGGGCGATGGTGCGCTCACGCGCGCCCGTCGCGGTGTTCAGAGCGTCCCGCGCGGCAACCAGATCGCCACGCGTCAGCTCGACGCGCCCGAGTTCGAGCGCGCCCGCATCGCGATTGACGCTGTGCGGTTGCTCGCTCAGCAGGCGGCGCAACGCGGTCGCCGCGTCAGCCGGAAGGCCACTGCGCGAAAGGGCGACTCCGAGGTAGTACCAATGATAGTCGGTCAGCTCTGGATACGTCCGTGACAACGCCTCGAAGCGTGGAGCCGCGTCGGTGAATCGCTCTTGCTCGATCAGCGCGACAGCTTCCGCAAAGGCCGCGCGGCGTTCGTGTGGCGGACCTGGTGGTTCTGTCCGCGGTAGAGATGCGACTTGCGGTGCGTGGCATCCCGCGCCCCAGATACCACCAATCGTTATCGTCGCCACCACCACTGCCCACCGTCGCATGCCGATGTGGGTAGCACATTCGTGGCACGTCCCAAACGCGCAATTGACAACCTGCAACGCATCGGCCAACACACCCACATGACCGCCGCGCTTGTGCTCGCTTCGGCTTCACCGCGCCGGTGCGAGTTGCTCGCGCAGCTCGGCGTGCCGTTCGAGGTGCTGCCCAGCGATGTGCCGGAGGAGCCGCTGGCGGGCGAGTCACCCGAGGCGTTCACCGCCCGGGTCGCACGCGAGAAAGCCAACGAGGTTGCGACTCGCCGGCCCGCCGCATCGGTACTCGCCGCGGATACAGTCGTCACCATCGACGGACAGATTTTGTGTAAGCCCGCCGACGCCGCCGCTGCGCGCCGGATGCTACGCCAACTCAGCGGCCGCACTCATCACGTGTTGACCGCCGTGACGCTCCGAGTGGCGGCGGTCACGGAAGAAATCGTGGTTGCCAGCCACGTCACCTTTCGCCAACTGAGCGACACCGAGATCGCTCAATATGTCGACGCCGGCGAGTCTCTCGACAAAGCTGGTGCGTACGCGATCCAAGGAGAGGCCGAGAGCTTCGTGATCAGCGTGGTCGGTTCGTACACCAACATCGTTGGCCTGCCGCTCGACGAAGTGCGCGCCCTGCTCGAACGGCACGACCTGCTGGCCAAGCACGCCGACGCCCCAGCATGATCGATGTCGCCGACAACCTCGTACGTGTGCGGGAGCGCGTTGCACGTGCGGAAGAGCGTGCCGGGCGCCCGCCGGGCAGCGTGAAGATCATCGCCGTCTCGAAGACCAAGCCCGCAGCCCTGGTCAGCGAGGCGATCCGCGCGGGGGTCACCAACGTTGGCGAAAACTACGTCCAAGAGGCGGCCGGCAAGATCGATGCGGTTGGCCGCTTCAACGCCCGCTGGCACCTGATCGGCCACCTGCAGCGCAACAAAGTTGCGCGCGCGGTTGAACTGTTCGACTTGCTTCACACGATCGACAGCCTCGCCGTGGCGGACGCACTCGATCGGCAGGGAGCAAAGCGGGCTCAGCCTGTGCACATCCTGATCGAGGTCAACGCCGGCGGTGAAGCCAGCAAGAGCGGCTTAGCGCCGGAACGAGTCTCGGAACTCGTCGCGCAACTCAACGCGCGCACGCACCTGCGAGTCGAAGGCCTGATGACGGTGCCCCCACCGGTGTCCGCAGCCGCGCAGGCGCGGCCATACTTCATCATGTTGCGGCGGCTGCGCGAGCAGCTGGCCCAAAGCGTAGCGACCATCACCGAACTGTCGATGGGTATGAGCGAAGACTTTGAAGTCGCGATCGAAGAGGGCGCCACGATGGTCCGCATCGGCCGCGCGATCTTTGGGGCGCGAGAGGGATAGTCAACCATGGCCACGAAACGTCGAACCAAGGTACCGGCGCGTCGCGTGATCGGCTTCATCGGCGGCGGCAACATGGCGACCGCGATGATCCGCGGCCTGATCGCCGGCGGACTCTACCGCGCCGACGAAATGCAGGCGAGTGACGTCGATGCGACCAAACGCGCCGAGTTGAAGCGCCGCTGGCGAATCGCCACCACCGCCAACAATCGTGCAGTCGTGCACGAAGCCAAGGTGATCCTGCTCGCGGTGAAGCCGCAGATCATGGACGAGGTGCTCGCCGGGTTACGAGACGAGGTGGCTGGCAACAAACTGTTCATCTCGATTGCCGCGGGCGTGCCCACGGCGCGGATCGAGCGGAGCCTCGGCCCCCAAGCACGCGTGGTGCGAGTGATGCCCAACACGCCGGCGCTGTTAGGCAAAAGCATGTCGGTGATCGTGCGCGGCACCCGCGCGACAGTGGCGGATGAACGCCTGGCTGTAAAGCTCTTCCGCGCTGTCGGCCGTGCGCTCGCAGTGCCGGATGAAGGGTTGATCGACACCGTCACCGGCCTGAGCGGCAGTGGTCCCGCGTATGTGTACCTGTTTGCCGAGGCGTTGATCGCCGGCGGCGTCGCCGCGGGGCTGCCGGCACAGCTGGCTGCGGAG
>JBGOUW010000532.1:0-3450 GCA_041477755.1 Binatia bacterium | reverse complement strand
CGCGAGGATGTTGCCGACGCCGAGCCACTCGATCATCTCGGTCATCTTGCGAATCACCGTCTGCGGGCTGCCGACGATGTCGTAGTCGCCTTCCTCCACTTGCTCCCAATTGTCGAGGTAGAGCATGAAGTCGTTGCGCGACGTGAGGATCTTCATCGCCGAACGCGCAGAGGTGTACCCCGGCGGACTGATCTGAATGCCGGGCAGCAGCTTCTTGGCGAAGTACCAGAAGTGCGACTCGTACTCCTTGCGTGCTTGCTCGTCGGTGTCGGCAACGTAGATCGGGCACAGCCAGCCCATCTGTTTCGGGTCGGCGGTGTAGCCTTCCTTGTCGCACGCCTCGCGGAAGAAATCGAAGTTGCGCTTGAACACGCGCTTGTGAAAGTACGGGATGCCCATGTACGCGTAGCGGTGCTTGGCGACAAACTCCATAGTCTCGAGGCTGCCGGCGCCGGGAATCCAAATTGGCGGGTGCGGCTTCTGCAACGGGGTCGGCCACGGGTTTACGTAGCGCAGCTTGTAGTGCTTGCCGTTGAATTCGAACGGACCAGTGCGGGTCCACGCCTGCACGATCAGATCGTGCGCTTCATAGAAACGTTCGCGTGCCTGCGCTGGGTTGAGCCCGTTCGAGTAATACTCGGGCCCGCCACCAACCACCATGCCGGCAATCAGCCGACCGCCCGAGATCACGTCAATCATGGCGAACTCTTCGGCGACGCGCAGCGGCGGATTGTAGAGCGGCAGCGCGTTACCGACCACCGCGATCTTGCAACGCTTGGTCTGCCGCGCGAGGATCGATGCAATCAGATTCGGCGACGGCATGTTGCCGTACGCGTTGGCGTGGTGCTCGTTGACGCACACGCCATCGAAGCCGAGTTCGTCTGCGTAGATCAGTTCATCGAGATAGCGATTGTAGACCGCCGTGCCGCGCTGGCCGTCGTAGTTGCTGTTCGGACACTTCACCCAAGCCGGCCCTTCGTAGTCGGCGGGAAGATACGGCCACGGCATCAAGTGAAAGAAGAAGAATTCCATGCGCGCTCCTTTGATCAGCCCCGGCCGGACTCGGCCAGCGCCGCCTCTTTTTGGCGCATCAGGACATGCGAAGCAAGGCGATGGGAAGCCAGGCGATCTGTGGATAGCGCGCCGAAGACGGCTAAGGCCGGCCGGCCGCGAGACGGCGCAGGCCCACCGACGCGACGACTAGCAGCAACAAGATGGCGACATAGAGCCCGACGTTCGACGCGACGGGTGCGGACGCCGTGCGCCCGATGGTGATCGTGTCGCTGTCACTATTGTTGGTCGTGTTGAGATCATCCGCGCTGCTGACCGTAGCGGTATTGGTGATGTGCAGTGGGGGCTTTGAACTGATGTGAACCGTGAGCATAATCGGCGGCAGCGTGCCGCCGAGTTTCGCGACCGGACCCGGGTGCGTGCAATTGAGTGTCTGCGGCGTGTTGTTGCAGGTCCAGCCGCTCCCAGTTGCCGAGCTGAGGGTGAGACCGGACGGCATCGGGTCGGTTACTGTGACCGGCTTGGTCGCATCAGTGTTACCAACGTTGACCACCGTGAGCGTGAACGTGCCGAAGCCACCAGCGTTGAAGCTTCCCTGGTGACGCTTGACGATGCTGAGATCGACGACGATCTCCGGCTCCGTGGGTACCTCAACAAACGTCGGCGTCGCGGTCCGGCGCGGCGTTCGGGTTGGCGTGATCGTCGGCGTGGCGGTCGGCGTCGCAGTTGGCGTGCTGGTCGGAGTATGCGTTGCCGTACTGGTGGCCGTACTCGTGGGCGTTTGAGTGGCGGTGGCGGTTGACGTTGCGGTCGGTGTGTTCGTAGGGGTCGTCGTCGGGGTCTGGCTTGGAGTCGATGTCGCCGTCTCGGTCGGGCTGCTGGTTGGGGTCTGTGTAGCCGTTGCCGTCGGGGTCGCCGTCGGCGTGCTCGTCGCGGTGCTAGTCGGTGTCTCCGTTGCGGTGCTGGTCGACGTCTGAGTGGGCGTGTTTGTCGGTGTTGTCGAGGGCGTCTCTGTGGGGGTTCGGGTAGGTGTTGCCGTCGCGGTGTACGTTGGCGTTGCCGTCGGTGTCTGAGTCGGAGTGCTCGTTGCTGTTGTCGTCGGCGTGTTCGTGGGCGTGGTTGTCGCCGTGTCCGTTACCGTGCTTGTCGGTGTCTGCGTGGGCGTATTCGTCGCGGTGCCGGTCGGGGTCTCGGTGGCGGTGCTGGTTGCCGTGTTCGTGGGCGTGGCCGTCGGGGTTTCTGTCGGCGTGGTCGTGGGGGTGTCGGTGGGCGTGCGTGTGGCGGTTTGAGTTGGCGTCTCAGTCGGGGTCCGCGTTGCCGTCGCTGTCGGTGTCGCCGTTGGGGTCACGGTAGGCGTTTGCGTCGGTGTCCGAGTCGGGGTCGCCGTCGGCGTCTGCGTCGGCGTCCGGGTCGCCGTGCTGGTGGCCGTAGCGGTTGGGGTTTGGCTCGGCGTACCGGTCGGGGTTGATGTCGGCGTCGCGGTCGGAGTCGAGGTCGCGGTCATCGTGGCGGTTTGCGTCGGCGTCAAGGTTGCCGTCGGCGTGAGCACCGTAAAGCACTCGTTGATAGTGTCGGTGTGATTTGTGGCCGAGTACTGAGCCGTGGCATCGGGGATATATTCCGCGCGGAAACAATACGTACCCGCCGTACCGGGGGAGAACGTGCTGGACGTTGCCTGTCCACTGCTGATCGTCACCGCTCCGCCGACTTGCGTGCCACCCGTGGTGCAATCTGGAGGCGACCCGTTCGGGCCGCAGACAAAGAATGAGACCGTCCCCGTCACTGCGGGCGGATTGTTGCCCGAACCGGTCAACGTCGCGGTGTCGGTCACCGACTGACCGAGAACGATGGTCGCCGCGCTGGCTTGCGTGGTCAGCGTGGGGGCGGGAAGGATCGCCCCAGCCGACAGGGAACGCTCCTGACCACCGCCCGCACCATCAAAATCAACCAGCGCGGTGTGGTACGGCGAGCCCGTGATGCCTGAGGCACTATTGCCGGCACCCCAGTCGATTTGCGTGGCGATATGCCCTCCCCATGCGAGCACCGGGTCGCTCACGGTAGTTGTAAAGGTAATGGCGATCTGAGTGGTGCTATCGCCGGCATACGTACCGCTAAGCGTATACGCGGAGACGGCGGTGATCGTGCCGTTGTAGAGCGTGAAGTTGCCAGCAATCGGCGTCACGCCGGCGCCGGTTACGTCCGAGTCGGTCGGAATCGCAAACGTCGACGGGGCTCCACAGCCAGCGACACCCGAGCAAGGGTCAGCACTTGACTCGGTCCGATTGAAACTCGTGAGGTAGTCGATCGCGTGCGCGCCGCCCTTCGTTGTATCCCATGAAATTGTAACCGTGTACGTCGTGCTAGTGCTGAGGTTGGTGAATCGCATGCGATACGGTACGGAATCACCCTCGCGATAGTGCGCCTGATTACTGTTGAGGT
>JBGOUW010000253.1:0-7232 GCA_041477755.1 Binatia bacterium | reverse complement strand
GTGGCGGGGGTGGCGCGCCTGTCGGTGATGTTGGTCGATCGCGTCTTGCGCGGCGCCACCGTGGGCGATGCGCCCGACTTCGCGGCCCAGTTGGTGAGCGGGCCGCGCACACTGGTGAGCGTCGGCCTCGGCGTGCTGGCGTGGGGTGCCGTCTGTGGCGTCACGCTGATCGTGACGCGGCAGTCGCTGGGTGGAGCGGCGGGCGCGGTCGGCGTGATCGGCTGGCAGGTGGCCCCGCTGTTTGCGGCGGCGACGGTGTTGGGTGGGCTGAGCTTATCACCGGGCGGGGCCGGGGTGACCGGCTTGGTGTTCGGCTACGAGCTGATTCGGCTGGGAGCGAATAGCAGCGGCGCATTTGCCGTCGTGTTGGCGGTGCGGGTCTTGACGTTCTGGTTCAGCCTGGGCCTCGGTCACCTCGCGCTGGCGCTGCTGGCGGTGCGGAAACCGCGCGAAGAGGCGCACTTCGAAGCCGTGTCCGCCGTGTATGACGCGCAGATCCCGGCGCACATGCGCGATCTGGTCATCGAGCGCAAGGTCAGTCGCATGCTCGCCGCGCTGCCACCGGCCGCCGGGTTGCGTGGGCTCGACATCGGCTGTGGCCTCGGCTGGTACGTCGGGGCGTTGCGCGCCCGCGGCGTCGAGGTGGTTGGGTTCGACTATTCGTTCGCGCAGGCGAGCGCGGCGCAGCGCGCCGGGGGTGGGATCGCGCGCGCCAGCGCCACCGCGCTGCCGTTTCGTGACGAGAGCTTCGATTTCGCTTACGCGGTGAACATCATTCACCACTTGTCGGATCGCGAGGCGCAGCAGATCGCCTTTGCCGAAGCTGCCCGCGTCCTCAAGCCCGGCGGCGTGTTCTTTCTGCACGAGATCAACGTCATCAACCCGATGTTCCGGTTTTACATGAGTTACGTGTTCCCACTGATCAAGCGGATCGACGAAGGTACCGAGTTGTGGCTCGCCCCCGATGACTTACCGGTCGGCGACAGCTTGCGCGTGGAGGGCGTGAGCTACTTCACCTTCGTGCCGGATTTCGTTCCGCACCGCGTGCTGCAGTGGATGTTGCCGCTCGAGCGGCGGCTGGAACACTCGCGCTGGGCGCCGTACAGCGCCCACTTCATGGCGACGCTGCGGAAAGCGTGAGACGTGAAGGCATGAGACGTAAAGGCATGCGCCGCAAATGGTCGATGCGAATAGTTCACGCCGCGGACTGATTCCCCATCTGTTCGTAGCCCTCGCCTATGGGGCGGTGGCGCTGTGGGCGATGCGTGTCGTCCTGCCGGCGCCGGCGACCATGCTGCCGTTGCGGGAGGATCTGATCGGCACCGAGTGGCACCACGTCGATGTCTCAGATCAGGAAATGGTCGTGTTCCAAATCGCTCGCAACGCCCGCGCGATTCTCAACGATCCGTCGGCGCTGTTCGACAGCGAACAGTGTTACCCCTTGCCGCACGCAACCACCCTCGGCGAGCACATGTTCGGTAGCAGCTTGCTCGGTGTGATTCCGTATCTGCTGACGCGCGATGCCATCCTGACGTACAACCTGGTCGTGGTGATGACGCTGTGGCTTGGGGCGATGGGTACGTACGTGTGGGCGTTCTATTGGACCCGCACGGCGGGCGCGGCGTTCGTGGCCGGGCTGCTCTTCGGCTTTCATCCTCTGCGAGCCGGCGATCCCGCTCACCCGTTCGTGGTCGCGTACCAGTGGATTCCGATTGCCCTCGTGTTCGCGCACCGGCTCTTCGTGTTCGAGCGCTGGCGCGATGCCGCCGGACTCGCCGTGGCGATCGCATTGCAACTGCTCGAAAGCTTCTATGCGGTTCTCGCTCTGGTGCTCATTGGCGGCGTGTACGGGTTGTCTCTCGTCCTCAGCCATGTACGGCGCCTTCCGGCACTCACGGTCAAACTGCTGGCTGTCGGCGTTGCCAGCGGAGGGGTCGCCGCTGCCGTGTTTCGCCCGTATTTGCACACTCGTGAGGTGTGGGGGGTGTTGCATGCGCGCGAACTGCTCTTGGTCTCCTTGTCGGATTACGGGATCGGCGGTGTGGCCTATCCCGGCTCGCTGCTGCTCCTGCTGGCGGTGTTGGGCATGGTCGATCGGGTTCGCAATCGGCGCCGGGTGCGCGCCGATGATCCGCGTACGGCGCTGCTGCTCGCTGCCGCGCTGACGCTGTGGGCATCGGTGTGGGGCATCCCGATCCCATTCACGAACATCTTCGTGCCGTCCCTGTTTTCCTTGGCGGGCCGAGTCGTTCCAGGAATGGACGCGGTGCGCGCGGGTGGCAGCCTGCGTCTCGGCGTGGACCTGGTGGCGGCGCTCCTCGCCGCCTACGGCGTCGCCTGGCTCACGGCGCATCGCCGGCGATGGATTCGCGGGCTGATGGTCAGCGTGATCACTGCGGGAATCGTGGCAGAGATCTTCTGGACGCCGGTGACGCGTGCGAGCTTCGATCGCTCGACCGAATTGTTTTCCTGGGTCGGCCGGCCGGCGCCAGACTTGCTGGATCTTTATGCGGGGACGATCGAGGGTTCCGTGTTGGATCTGCCTTTGCGGTTCGACGACTACGCGGGGGTTCTGGATTTCATGAGCCACTACCTACTCCTCGCGGTGTACCATGAGCACCCGGTGGCGGCCTGCTACAACTCGTTTTTCGCGCCGGTGCAGAGCGCGATGCAGCGGCTCGGCGAGCAAGTGCCCGCCCCCGGTGCGGCCGCGACGCTCTACGCCTTAGGGTTTCGGACGGTCGTTATCCACGAAGAGCTGCTCGGAGGGTTCGGAGTGAACCCGCACGACGAAAGGCTGCGCAGCTTGGAGCGATTCGGCCCACACCAAGCTGGCCGCGGCCGCTTCGTGCGCGTCGGCCGCGCCGGCACTCACGTGGTGTACCGCATCGAGGCCGATAGCTCGGTGGCGTCGGATTTTGGCATGCTGGCGGCCAGCGAGGTCCCCTTCGGAGTGGTGGAAGCGACACCACCCCGCGGCTACGTCGAGTTCGTCTTTCGCAACAGTGCCGACATTGCGTATCGGCATCCGGAGCCGCTCGGCCTGACCCCGTTGCTCGCGCAATGGGTCGACGCCACCGGTCAATCGGTGGCGTCGCAGCAGTTCTCGCTACTGCTGCCGCTCGCATTGCCGGCAGGTGGCCGCGATCGGCAGCTCGTCATGCTAGTGGTGCCGCCCACCCCCGGCCTCTATCAGGTGGTCGTGACGCTGGTGGCGCAAGCCGATTTGATCATTGCGCGCCGTGCCGTACGGGTGCGGCCCGTGCCGTGACGGTGGGGAAGCCGTGACGCCTTGTCGGCGGGTCAGAGGTCAGAACCGTTCACCCCTCATCGTTCACTGTTATGAGATGGCTGCTGATCAGTCGTTCGAACAGGACTTTGGCTTCGAGGTCGTGCCCGGCCTGCGTGGGGTGCAACAGGTCGCCGGCGGCGAAGAGGTGCTCGCTGGCGTGCTGGCGATAGATCGCCTCGAGGTCGATCAGCGGGACGCCCAGTTCGACGCCGACCTCCCGCGTGACGTCATTGTACGACTCGTGAATCTCGATCAGACGCTCGATCGATGGGATCGCGCTCAGCGTCAGCAATAACTCCGCGTCGGTTCCGCTCGGGAGCCGCTCGGGGTGGCCGTGGAAATCGTCGGTGAGCAACGCATGCGGTGCGGTCAGAAGCCACACCGCAGAACCGTGCGCGCGTGCGACTTCGACGATACGCCGCAGGTTGTGCCGATAGCCGTCGAGCGACACGTTCGGTTGCCAGCTGTGCGGTGCCTGAGGCGCACTCTGACCGGTGAAAGGTTGCAGGCGCAACTGCAGTTCCATGCCGAGCCGCCGGCTGAACGGATACAGCGCGCTGTGGAGCAGCAAGTCTTCCACGAATCGGCCGGCGGCAGTCGCCGGTTCCCGGAACGGGTCGCCGCCGCGACGCTCGGCCGACATGAAGTGATCGTTCCACCCGAAGCGGACGGTGATGAGGTCCGGCGCCAAGCCGCGCAACTTGCCACGGAGCAGCATCAAGCCCTGATAGCTGTTGTAGCCCGGCACCCCGGCATTCAGCACTTCGACTCGATCGGGTCCGAGATGCGCAGCCGCCAACCGCTCCAACGCTTGGGGATAGGGCTCCGAGATGTAGAGCTGCTCGGGCTGAAGGTGCGAGCGGAGAATTCCGAATGTACACGAGTCGCCGAGCGCTAGGATGCGATAGACGCCGGCGCGCTTGGCGTCGAACTCGCGACCGCGAAAGCCGGCGTGATTGATCAGGGGCGCGCCATTGAATACTTGGCCCGGGTTCGACTTGAAATACAGGAGAGGATCGCAGACCCACAGCAGCGAGTCCTTGTAGATTGGGCAGCGTTCGGCCGCGCCGGTCCACCGCAGTACGACCTCGCTGACGAGCAGCAGACACAGGGTCGGCAGACACGCAACGACGACGAAGGTCGCGATCCGACGCGACGCAGATGCCGAGCGACTAGCCATCGAGTCGGCAACATACGGGGATCGATGGCGGGATGCACGTGCCCGCGGCTCGAGCGGAGGACTCGTTCCGCGGCGCGGCGCCCCGTTGCTCGCCGCTCGCGGCTGTATTAAGTCCCTCGCGTGTCCGCAGTGGAGAGCACGGTTCCTGAACATCGCTCCGGTTTCGTCGCCCTGCTCGGCCGGCCCAACGTCGGCAAGTCGACGCTGCTCAACGCGCTGGTCGGCCGGAAGGTGGCGGCGGTGACGCCCAAGCCGCAAACCACGCGTACCCGCATCCTCGGCATCAAGACGCTGCCGCAGGCGCAGATCCTCTTCCTCGATACGCCCGGCGTGCACGAGCCGCGTGGGTTGCTCAACGCGCGCATGGTCGATGTGGCGCGGCGCGCGCTCGACGAAGCCGACGTGGTGCTGTGGCTCGTCGATGCCGCCGCCGGCGTGCAACCCGCTGATCGTCGCGTGCACGAGCTCGCCCGTACCAGCGGCAAGTCGTTGATCGTGGCGCTCACCAAGATTGATCTGGTGTCGAAGGATGGATTGCTGCCAGTGCTCGGCGAGTTGGGGCGGCTGTGTCCTGAATGGCCGATCGTTCCGGTGAGTGCGGTCGCGTCCGAAAACCTCGACCGCTTGCTCGCCGTATTGGCCGAGTCGCTGCCGCTCGGTCCGGCCCTGTATCCCAGCGACGAGATCACCGATCAGAGCGAGCGCGTCATTGTCGCCGAGATCATCCGCGAGAAAGTGATCCTCGAAACCCGCGAGGAAGTGCCCTACGCGGTTGCGGTGACCATCGACGAGTTCACCGAGAAACCCAAGCAATCGCTGGTCGTCATCAAGGCCACCATCAACGTCGCGCGCGACTCGCAGAAACCGATCGTCATCGGCCAGCGCGGCAGCCGCATCAAGGCCATCGGCCAAGCCGCGCGCGAAGAGATCGAAGCCCTGCTCGATCGCCGCGTGTTTCTCGAATTGTTCGTGCGGGTCACGGAAGACTGGCCGACGCACCCGGCGCGACTCAGAGAGTTCGGTCTCTAAGCCGGACCCCGCCCGCCATGTCCGACGCAGCGGTTCCGACCCTGACGCCGATCGATGCCGACCGCTTCACGCTCTCGGTGGTCGTCCCGGTGTACAACGAGCAGACGACCATTCGCGAGATCTTGCGACGGGTGGCGGCGGTGCCGCTGCGCAAGGAAGTCATCGTGGTCGACGACGGCTCCAGCGACGACACGCCGCGGCTGTTGCGCGAGATCGAAGCGCAGGGAATCGACGGGCCGGCGGGGATCAGCAACACGTTGCGCGTGTTGTATCAGTCGCCGAATCGTGGCAAGGGCGCGGCACTGCACGCCGGCTTTCGCGCCGTCAGCGGCGACGTCGTGGTGATTCAAGATGCCGACTTGGAGTACGATCCGGCGGAGTATCCGACGCTGATCGGCCCCATCCTCGACGGCCGCGCCGACGCGGTCTATGGCTCGCGCTTCGTCGGCGGCGCGCCGCACCGCGTGCTGTTCTTCTGGCACATGATCGGCAACAAGCTGCTCACCTTGCTGTCCAACATGTTCACCAATCTCAACCTCACCGACATGGAGACCGGCGCCAAGGCGTTCCGTGCCGACGTGATCAAGCAGCTATCGTTGCGCTCGCAGCGCTTTGGCTTCGAACCCGAAGTCACCGCCAAACTGGCGCGCCGGCAAGCCCGTATTTACGAAGTCGGTTGCTCGTATAGCGGCCGGCAGTACGCGCAAGGCAAGAAGATTGGGCTCAAGGATGGCTTCGCCGCGGTGTACACGATTGTCGAGAACGCCGTCCGGCACGATTAGCCCCAAAACGAAAATAGGATGGAACCGCCGATAGACGCCGATGTCCACCGATCAGAGCTTTCTGCAAAGCAGGAGAGACCGGCAACACTCATCGTAATGCATTTGGCGATCAAGCGATGAGTCGCGTCGAATTCCGCGTCTGCGTTCATCGGCGTGCATCGGCGGTTTCCTCTCCCTGTTTCAGATTGACGTTAGCGGGCGCGATGGCGGCGAGGTGGTTCGCTAGCCCCGGGGAGGATCGACTGACGTGACGCAGCCGGGGCAGGGGACGATGCGCCGCGCCGCCGGAGCTGCGTGTGTCTATCTCGTTCTGACGCTGTGGGTCCTGCGCGACGTGCTGCCGGCGCCGGCGAGCAGGTTTGCCTTCCCCAGCCTGATCCTCGGCACGAGCGGCGAACCCTTTTGGCTGCGCGATCTGCACATGGTCACGTGGCAGATTGCGCGCAACGCGCGGACCTGGGTGACGCACCCGCAGGCGCTGTTCGCCGGCGAGCAGTGCTATCCGACCCCGAATTCGATCACGCTCGGCGAACATATGTTCGGCAGCGGTCTGTTGGGCGTGCCCGCGCATGTTCTCGGCGCCGATCCGGTGGTGGTGTACAACACAGTTGTCGGCCTGGTGCTCTGGCTCGGGGCCATGGCGGGATACGCCGCGGTCTTCTCGTGGACTCGTAGCGCCGGGGCTGCGCTGGTGGGCGGCTTGCTCGTCGGCTTTCATCCGCTACGGATCAACAATCCGTTGCACCCGTATTTGATGGCATACCACGGGACGGCACTCGCGCTGCTGTTTGCTCACCGTCTGTTCGTTCGCCGCCGCTGGATGGATGCGGTCGGATTGGCGCTGGCGATTTCCATGCAGCTTCTGGAAAGCCTCTACGCCGTGCTGGCGCTGATGCTGCTCGGCGGTGTGTACGGAGTGTGGCTTGCGGTGATCCATCGGCACGCCCTC
>JBGOUW010000066.1:0-13775 GCA_041477755.1 Binatia bacterium | reverse complement strand
CCCGGTCGTCGACGGCAAGCACGCTTGCCACAGCGAGTTGACCGCCGACACTGACGTCGCGCGCGCCGTCCAAGCCGAAGCGCTGCGACAGGTCGAGTAACACGGCGCCGTCGGCAGCAGCGACCCCAATTGTCAGCGCTTCATCCGCCGTGCATTCGGCGTTCGGCGGCGTAGAGTCACCATGGACCCTCGCTACACGATCGCTATTGCTCGTCCACAGGATATTCACGGACTCGCCGCCATCGAGCTAGCAGCGGCCACGCTCTTGCACGGCCACGCTCCCGCATCCGTCCTAGACGAAACGACAAGCGAGAGCGACTTTGGCGAGGCGCAGACAGACGGCCGACTCTGGGTTGCCCTCGCCGATGGTACGGCGGTCGGGTTTGCCTTGGTCGAGATGCTCGCAGAAGACTTGCCCCATCTCGAGGAAATCGACGTCCACCCCCAGCACGGCCGGCGCGGCGTTGGGACCGCGCTCATGCGAACACTCCCGGCTTGGATTCGAGGAGGTGCCCACCAACGAACTGCGCCCCGAGCTGGCGGCGGTTGTTCGGGACGATGCGGCGCGCGGCCTCGATTCCCAACGTCGTGTGGTCATGAGGTACCGAGTGCACCGCCAGCCGCGCTGATCGGATAGCCCTTGTATCCGATTCTCTATCAGTCCGGCTCTCTCACGTTCAGAAGCTACGGCTTGATGTTGGTGCTGTCCTTCATCTTAGGCGTCCTTCTCGCGCACACTCGCGCCAAGAAAGCTGGAGTCGGTTCGCGGCAGATTTTACATCTGAGTCTGTTGATCATCCTCGTTGCTGTCGCTGGTTCGCGCGTGCTCTATGTCGCGGAGCATCTCTCTCTCTATGCTGCTGATCCTTGGCGAACGCTGCGGATATGGGAAGGCGGCCTGAGCATGTACGGGGGAGTGTTGCTGGCAATCGTCGCGGGCTACTTTTATGCGAGGGCGATCGGCGAGCCGTTTGCGCTCGTGGCTGACGTCTGTGCGCCGTCCATCGCTCTGGGAGAGGCCCTCACAAGAATCGGCTGCTTCCTCAACGGCTGCTGCTTCGGGACCCGTTGCGACCTCCCCTGGGGGATGGTCTTCCCTAGAGACAGCTTTGCTGGACACGTGTTTCCCGACGCGCCGATCCATCCGACTCAGCTCTATTCCTCGCTGTATAGCCTGCTCATCTTCGGCATTCTCTTGGCTGCCGAGAAGAAGACGCGGGCGCCAGGATACATCATCGGCCTGTTCCTCCTCCTAAATGCGACCGCACGTTTTCTGGTGGAGTTCGTGCGATATCACGAACCTTCGCCAGTACCGCTCACCATTGGGAACGTCGGCCTCACGCCCGCTCAGCTCATCAGTTTGAGTTTGTTCGCCCTCGGCTCGTACTTCCTTTTTGCGTCGAGAAGGGGCATAGGAGCGAGGCCAACGTGAAAGCCACCGAGGACCGCACAGAAGTGGAGGTCTGACATGAGCACAACGCGAAACACAAGCCCACTTGAGCCCGCACGACGTCGGCACGTGCACGCTGTTGTGCAGCGAGCCCTCGACACCGCCAGCTGCGTGACCGCCGCGGCGGTAGCGGTCTTCCTGCTCTCCACCGATTGCGCGAAGGAGTCGATCGACACACAATCCAACGTCGCGGTCAAGATAGAGGAGGGGGACACGGAAGAGGACGAGACCGGAACCGACTCGGCGACTGTAGAGGGCGATAGCGGCACCCAGGCAAGCGGTACCGTTGCGACGACTACTTTGCAGGCTTCGATTGCGGCGATTGGCCCGAGCACGCGGGCGGAAGCGACGGAGGAGATCGTCAGCTGTTTCGAGGCGAGTGGCCCGGGCGATCTCGCCCTGAATATGTTCTTCAGCCAAGCGCGAATCGACATCTTCTGCCCTGATGGTGCTGGTTCCGCGCAGCTCGCTTTCGACCTCACGGCCGAGGTAGACGGCGGGTCACCCATTCGTCTCCATTCCGAAACCGCGTCGATCGGTTGTAGCGATACCAGCGTCACCAGCAGCGGAATTCTCACGTGGGCGCCTTCCATCCCAACTCGGTTTTTCGGCGGCGGAGACCTGTTCAGGCCGGACATCCTCCCCGTCCAGCAAGGTACTCGCATCGAGGTAAGCGCCACGATGCATGTACTCGCTTTTCTGGGGGACCAGACAGACGGGTCCGTGAAACTCTCGGCTCGTCCGAACTTCTTCCTGACGGCGGGGAATGCATCGCTTAGCCCCGTCCCCTGTCAAACCGAACCGCCGTGCGCGAGCAATGACGAATGCTCCGCGGGTAAGTTCTGCATCGGTGAGAGTTGCCACGCCCCGATCTTCGATCCGTCTCTCCACATTGTCACCCACCCGGGTCCCATCATCTCTGGTCAGTCCTTCGATACGACCATCAACGTGGGCGTCGGCAAGAGCCACTTATTTCCCCGTTCGGTCGAAGTGGTGATTGCTGACGGAGGGGTCAAACTGAACGGCTTGCTCACGCCTGGGATTATCGTCGGAGGCTGCAGCGCCGAGTCTTTGACCACCAGGATCGTGGCTTCTGGAGCGAACGCAGTATTCGCCGACGAAGACGCCAATGGTACGGCCGGTCCACTGGACCCGACCGCCACGATCGCTGAGAATGCTTCAGGCGATACGGTGGTGAACATAACCTTCCCCGACACCCCGCCGATGCTGATCGTCCCAGATGACACGACCGCGAGCTGCACCTTGAACACGCTTTTCATCGCTGGGCCGCCGGGCGAATACGCAATCACGGTCACGGCTGAGTCGGTCAGCGTTGCCGGTCTCCCACGTTTTATCTTTACACAGACATACACCCTCGTCGTTCCCACTGAGTGTCTCCCATCCACTTGTCACTCAGTATGCGGCGACGGCAACGTGGCACACGAAGAGCAGTGTGATGACGGCAACACCGTGAGCGGCGATGGATGCTCACCGTATTGCGTGGCGGAGTATTGTGGTGATGGCATCATTACGCACGCACTCGATGAAGAATGTGACGATGCCAACGTTCGCGCCGCGGACGGCTGCTCGGACACGTGCACCGTGGAGCATGGCTATGAGTGCACCGGGGAGCCTTCGGTCTGCACGCCGATCTTGGGCCAACCGAGCGATGCGAATTGCGACGGTGGGCTCGGGGCCGCCGATCTGGTCAAGTTCTCTCTTCTGATCCCCGGCGACGAGCAGACCTCGTGCGGCTCGGGTGATGTCACCGGCGACGGACACGTTCGCGAGGATGACCGCGCCGCGGCAATCAACGCGACTTTCGGCGCACGCTGAGGCGAGAAGTCGGCTTGAAGCGGCGCCCCAGGCGGATCACGGGGCTCGGGTTGGCAGCATCGTGAACGGCACTGCGGTTCGATCGAGCGCCGGATCTCCGCGACTTTCCATGGCCTGCGAGGAG
Source organism: Binatia bacterium (assembly GCA_041477755.1). Taxonomy (GTDB): domain Bacteria; phylum Desulfobacterota; class Binatia; order HRBIN30; family JACQVA1; genus JACOST01. Next base: position 10,365 of record JBGOUW010000066.1, on the reverse strand, counting down.
GAGAGCTTCCAATGCTCTACATGGTCATTGAATACTTCAACGCGGGCGCGGCTGCGGACATCTATCGCCGGGCTCGCGATCGCGGTCGCCAGTTGCCGCCTGGTCTCGAATACGTCGATAGCTGGGTGGACCTGGACTACTTCCGCTGCTTCCAGCTGATGCGCACCGCGGATCGGTCCTTGTTTGATGCATGGACCAAAGCCTGGAACGACCTCGGCCATTTTGAAGTCATTCCGGTGCGTACTTCGGCGGAAGCTGCTCAGCACATCGCTGACAGGCTCTGAAGGTGCGGCGCTCATTGCCGCCCTCGATCACCGGTCGTCGCACCACGCGACTCAAGGACGACTGGATCCGGGTGCAGAATGCATGGGCTCCAGTCCGGCCAGTTGGTGGCGGCGACCTCTAGTTCGTGCGGGTCCCTGCGGTTGGTCTGCCGTGCGGCCGCTCTCGCGGGTGCGATCCCCTTCACGTTTGCTGCGGAGCGCTTGCCCTCGCCGCGGTCCAGCGCCGAGCGGCGTTGCACGCCGTCGCCGCGACCAGCACGCCCGCCGCAATCACGACATCCGTCGGCCCGAGCGGCAGGTCGAAACGGTACGCGACGTAGAACCCGACGAAGGCGCTCACCAGCCCCAACGCCGATGAAACGAAGCACAGAGGAAGCACGCCACGCACCATGCGGTAGGCGGCGAGTGGCGGCAGCAGGAGCAAGCCGAAGACGACCATCGGCCCGACCGTCATGACACCGATGGCGATCGTCGTGCCGACAATGGAGAACAAGACCACGTGCCACAATGTCACGGACCGCCCCAGCGTGATCGCCATCTCCGGATCGTACGACACGAGGAGCAACTCACGGTGAAAGGCCAGCAGGGCCAGGAACAACGCGCCGTACACCGCCGCCATGAAGAGGAGCGTGTCGCGACCGACGGTTACGATGTCGCCCTTCAGCAGCGCCAACACGTGTGCCTCGCCAAAGGGATTTGCGGCGACGAACAGAATGCTGAGCGCCCCCGCGACGCTGAAGACCGCCCCAATGCGCCCTTCGGAGACGCCGGGGCGGCGTTCGAGCAGCGCGAGGCCAAGGATGGTCAGGAAAGTGAGCGACAGCGAGCCGCCCAACGCCATCCAGCGCTCCGCGACATGGTGCGGCAGGAAATGCCAACCCAGATTGTGCAAGAGGAACGCGAGAGCGATCCCGGCGGCCGACGCCTGGGGCAACGCGACGCCGAGAAAGATGATACGGCGCAAGACGAAGTACACCCCCACCCAGGGGCAAACGATACCAACGAGCAACCCGGCGAGGAGCGCCTCCCGCAGCAGGAAATCCGGTCGCAAGATCTCGACGAGCGTGGCCATCAACAATCCATCGGCGGTTCCGGGATGAGCATCTCGCGGATGCGCTCGGGCGTGAGCATCTCAGCCGGCGATCCGCTGCGCAGCATGCCACGGTGCACCCAGATCACACGGCTCGCGACCTGCTCGACCGTTCGCAGGTTGTGACTCACCATCACGATTGCGAGCCCACTGCGCAGCAACTCCTTCACCAATTCGATAACCGCGAACTCGGTTGCCAGGTCAACCCCGGTCGTCGGCTCGTCCAGCAGCAACACCGTAGGCCGAGAGACCAGCGCGCGCGCGATCAGAACGCGCTGTCGTTCGCCGCCTGAGAGTTCGCTGAGCAGGCGGCCCCCCCACTCTTTGGCGCCAACGCGTGCCAGTGCGTCGGCCACGACTTGCCGGGAGGCTTCGGGAAGCCGTGCGAACGGACGCAGTCGGCGGTACGCACCCATGCGTACGACTTCTCGCACGGTGACGGGGAAGATGGCGTCGAGCTGCTCGCGCTGCGGTACGTAGCCACAGCGCACGGGGGCGGCGGTACTGCGTCGCACCGTGCCGGCGATCGGCGGCAGGATGCCAAGGAGCGTCTTGAAGAGCGTCGTCTTGCCACTGCCGTTTGGCCCCAGCAGCGCCACACATTCACGGGCGTGCACGGCGAAGGAGACCCGCCGCAAGACCGCCGTGCCGTTGTACCCAACGGTGGCGTTGTCGAGAGATACGAGCGCAGGTGACCCTTCGGGTCCGGCCGCGGGTTCGAGGTCCTGCGGATTCTCTCCGCCGGCATGGTGTTGGATCACGTCGTCTTCAGCGCCGCCGCAACTTGGCGAACATTGTAGTCAATCAGGTCGATGTATTCGACGGCCTGCTCGCCTCCCGGCATGATGGGTAACAACAGGACGCGCGCGCCGCTCTTCTCGGCCACGAAGTCTGGGTTCTGCCGCTCGCGGTTTGGTTCGACAATGATCAATCGCACGTGCTCGCTCTGCATCTTCGGAATCAGCTCGACGAGATGAGTGGGCGACGGCGGAATGCCTGGTTTGGGCTCCAAGGTGTCGACCACGTCGAGCCCGAAGCGCTGTGCGAAGTAGTCGAAGTTCTTGTGGTAGGTCACCACCTTCGTACCACGCACGGGGTTGAGCAGCGCTTGCCACTCGACAAGCTTGGCGTCGATGTCAGCGCTGAACTTGCGGGTCCCGTCCTGGTACCTAGCGCAATGCGTCGGATCGGAGGTGCACAATCCCGTGGCGATGGTGGCGGCAACCGTCTTGGCGTTGAGCGGGTCCAGCAGATAGTGCGGATTGCCGAGGGCGTGAACATCGCCCATGGCGCGATCGAGGCGCGCCGGAACCTCGAGCAACGAGATGCCTTCGGAAGCAACGATGCGCCCCGGACTACCCACGGCTATACGCGAGTTACGGGCACCTTCGACCAGGGGCGGGAGCCAGCCGGCTTCGAGCTGCGCCCCGCCCTCGATCAAGACATCAGCTTGGTTCAGTACGCGGATGAAACTCGGTCGCGCATCGACGAAATGCGGGTCCTCGTTCGGGCGCGCGATCGACGTTACGTCGACGAAGTCACCACCAACGACACGTGCAATTGCGGCCAAGTCGGGGGTCGTGGCCACGACGCGCAGCTTGTCGGCAGCCTGCCCCGAGCCAACAGTGAGGACCAGTGCGCCAAGCACAGAGGGGACGATTCCGATTGACTTCATATTCCGGTCCTCATGCCTAGAACTTGTGAGCCCCGTGCGAGCCGAGCAGGAACTCGAACTGGAGCCACGCGGAGCTGTCGTCGCCGAGGATCTGGCCCTGGTCGAAGTTGTACTGCAGCCGAATCTTCGAAAACTCGGTCGGGTAGAATGTCAGGTTCGGAGAGACGCGGATCCGCTCTTCGCGATTTGGATCCGATTTGAAGGCTCCCTCATCGCTGGCCACCCACTCGCCCCGCAGTCCGGCGACCCAGCGGAGCGTGAAGCCGTACACGGCTTGTGCATAGAATCCGTAGTCGTAGAGGTTCTCGCGCGGAAGAGACATCGGAATGCCCGCAGCCGGGTCCGCCTCCACCATCCCCGCCTGATAACGACGTGCCATCCCCTCGGTTTGAAGCGCGACGAAGGGGAAGCCACCCGACTGCCAAGATGGTTTCCACTTCCAGAAGCCGTCGACGCCGTAGATTTGTGTGCTGGTGTTGCTAGCGGATGCGTTGGGGCCGAAGGCTCCGGACACGCCAGTAACCAGCGTCTGCGAATCGGTCAGATCAAACGAGGCGACGTATCGTGGCACCCACATCATATCGCTTGGGCTACGAACCGGCCGATCGACGGACGGTCGTCCGAAGAGGTCGTCATCGAAATTGCGGAAGCTGAAGGCGCTCTCTCCTGAGCTGTCGAGAACCGAGAGCAAGAGTTCAGAGTAGAACGAGGTCGGAGTCAGCCAGGAGAGGCGTGCGCCGACGGAACGCAACCCGTCCGGCCCGAACATGCGTCCGTTGATGAGGTTCTGATCGACGAACTCCCATTGGTGGGGATGTTGTGGGTTGAACCGACCAAACTCAACAAACTGCTGCCCCACCTTGAACTGCAAGTTCCACGGAAGCGAACTGGTGACGAGATAGGCTTCCTCCAACTCGACGCTGCTCCCACCGTTCTGGTCGAGCTTGTAGACGATGTTGCCGACGCCTTTGAAATAGGGATCCACCGCGCCGTCGAAGACCACCTCCGCATTCGGAATAGTAAACCCACGCTGCTGTGGATCGTGGTCTCCGGTCTCAATGAGCGGCACGTCCTGCTGGGTCGACCACCCGGCATCGACGAGCACGTCGAAGGAGACATTCATGTAAGCTCCCCCCACACTCACCAGCCGGATCGGTGCGGCTGGCGACCATGCCTCCTGTGGCCTTGGGCCGACGACGGCCGGGGTCGCTTCGGTGACGAGGCTTGGCGGTGCCGGTGGTGTAGGTACAGGAACCTCCGCGACCGGCGCAGCGACAGGCGGGACCTTCTTCTCCTTCGAGAGCTTGTTGATCAACGCCTCTTGCTTCTTCATGCGCTGCTGCAGCTGCTCGAGCTGCGCTTTCATCGCCTTCAACTCCTGCTGGAGCTCTTCTGCGGTCTGTGCTGGCGCGCGCGCCGCGCTCAGGCTCATGACCACGAGTGCCATCAGCCCGCTGGCCAAATGGCGGATTCTGAGAACGTATCCCATCGGTTCCTCCTCGTCCGGATACACAACGGCCGTGCCGTCATGATCCAGCGCGCGAAACAAATGCGAGTGGAACCGTGACGGCGCTACGCTAGGTGCGAGGTGTGTGTCAGGGGAGGAGCCCGACCAACTTTGTAGGGTCGGTAGGCCTGAACGGGGGCGCTAACTGGCCGCGACGCGACCACCTGGCTCTGGAGTTGCGGCGCGAGCGCCGGCAGCGGCGAGGTGCTGACCGCCGGTGCGTGATGCGTGGCCACGCACACCGGACACGAGTCTGACTCGCTTCGTTGCTCGGCCTGGTGACGATGACTCCCAAGCAGCAATGGCACCAGGATGAGGCCGGCGATGAACAGACTCGCCACCCGCCGAACCATGTGGTGCCGCTTGGAACGCATCTCAGGGCCGCGTGTAGCTGCGTGCTCCCCGCGTGTCAAGCTGCGCTCGTGACAGCCGGGCGCGTGGCCGGGTGTGGGATCGACCCCACTGCCAGTGCCACCGGATCTCACGCGCACCACGCCACCCAGCAGGCTGTGAGGGCTGCCTTGATTGCGACGGCGCTGCTGTGCGAGTGTGCGGCTCGGCTTCGCGTTAACCGCTGCGCGCCGTCGCTAGTGCGATGGGCGCATCTGACCCTGGCCTCCGACTCGACGAGCGACGGTGAGGTTGCCTCCCGATGAACGAACAGTCAGCAGAAAAACAACTCGCTGGTTTCATCGCGAAGTACACTCCCGAGATCGGGGCTCTGGCGTTGGCCGCACTTGCGCAGATGCGAGCGCGTCTGCCTGGCGCGCTCGAATTGGTGTGGGACAACTACAATGCCCTCGCCATCGGCTTCGGCCCGACGGAGCGTGCATCGGACGTGATTTTTTCGATCGTGCTGTATCCCCGCTGGGTCAGCCTGTTCTTCTTTCACGCAGCGAACCTACCCGATCCGCGGAAACTCTTGAAAGGCAGCAAGCAGGTCCGTCATATCGTCCTCGACGACGCAGCAACTCTGGACAAACCGGCGGTTCGGGCGCTGATCGCACAGGCACTCAAGCGCGCCGCCAATTCCCTGGATGCGAAGAAGCCCACCCGGATCGTGATCAAATCAATCTCAGCGAAGCAGCGCCCGCGACGCCCCGCATGATCCGGGGCTGCGGCGTGGTGATCGATAGGGCTCGGACCGACGCACCGGACATGCGAGGCGCCAACTTCTCAGCATTCAATCAAAAGGAGATTCGATCATGAAGATCCCGTTCGCTGGTGGCTGCGCGTGCGGAGCCATTCGCTATGAGTGTACCGCTGAGCCGATCCTGGTTCTCAATTGCCATTGCCGGGACTGCCAGCGAGCTGCTGGAAGCGCGTACGCTTCCGGCATATTCGTTCCTGCGACAGATCTGAAGTTCACCAAGGGAACGCCGAGGTACTACCTAGCCACGGCCGACAGCGGTAACATCGCGAGCCGCGGGTTCTGTTCGGAATGCGGGTCGCCGGTGGCGGCAAAGCAGTCGGCCTTCCCCGTCTTCATCATCTACGCGGCGAGCTTAGACGACCCGAGCGACCATCGACCGACGATGGACATCTTCACGTCCAGTGCGCAACCGTGGGATTTCATGGACCCCGCCTTGCCGAAGTATTCGCGCGGAATCGGATCATAACTCTGTGTAGTGAAGCCAGCGGCTCGACGTTGAGCTGCAACGGTAAGGGAAGCCCGACCGGCCCGCGTGTGGTCCTTGGCCGACGGATGGGGAATACAGCTGCAGATGAGTACAGGCACGGACCACCGACCGGTAGAAAGCGATGCCGCTGCAATCGCCTGCGCGTTCACGGCGGAACCAACCCGCTCCGTGGCGCGCTTCGCGATGGGCATCGCGCACTATGTCTACGATGTCGTCACCGCGAGCGGCCGCAGCCTGGTCGTCCGCATCGGTACACCGGCTGACGAGGCGCACTTCGCCGGCGCCGTGTATTGGTCTAATCTACTCCGCCCCATTGGCGTGCCGCTCCCCGCCCTCTTGCAAGCCGGCACCCATGCGGGGATGCCGTACATCGTCCTGGAGCGCCTGCCCGGGGCTGATCTCGGGCTCGTATACGCCGGCCTGACAGCGAATGAGAAGCGGGTGATTGCGGCCGAGGTCGTACGCATTCAGAGCGCCGTGCGAAGGCTCCCGGAAGGTCGCGGGTACGGGTTCGTGAATCATCAAGGCGGCCCGTTTCCCCATCGCACGTGGGCTGGCGTCGTGCATGCTTCGCTCGCGCGCAGTCGCGCGTGGTTCCACGCGGCACAACTCCTCGACACCGACTCCGTGGCTCGAGTCGAGCGCAGCGCCGAACGCTTCGACCGCTACTTCGCCCAAGTCCGGCCACAAGCATTTTTGGACGATACGACGACGAAGAACGTGATCGTGCACCAGGGCCGCGTGAGCGGGATCGTCGATGTCGATGCCGTCTGCTTCGGCGATCCGCTGTATACGCTCGCCCTCACACGAGTCGCGCTCCTGAACGACGGACAAATCCCGGACTACGTCGACCACTGGTGCGATCTTCTGGACCTCACGGCCGAGCAACGCGGCGCACTCCGGTTCTACACCGCCCTGTTCTGTGTCGTGCTGCTGAGCGAATTCGGACACCGCTTCAACCGAACGCGCGCACTTCCGCTCGACGCCGTGCGACTGAGTCGTCTCACCACCGCGCTCGACGAGCAGCTGGCCGAGGCGTAGGACTGCATCCGCTCGATCAGCGGACAATCATTGCTTGGCGAGGAGTTCCAATGAGAACGTCGGCAACGTCTGGGCAGACCGCATTCATCGAGACAGAGATGGAGATGTACTATGAGAGCCAGGGCGAGGGCGAGCCGCTGCTGTTACTGCACGGCTTCACCGGCTCCGGTGCCGATTGGGCGCTCGTCTTCAAGTTCGCGCCCGCAGGATACCGGCTGATCATCCCCGATCTGCGCGGGCATGGCCGCTCAACCAACCCCTCAACGGAGTTCACGCATCGGCAATCGGCCCGCGACACGTTTGCCCTGCTCGATCAGTTGCAGATCGAACGGTTCAAAGCGATCGGCATGAGCGCCGGAGCCAAGACACTGCTGCACATGGCTACGCAGCAACCCACTCGGATCGACGCCATGGTGTTGGTCAGCGCGACGCCCTACTTCCCACCGGAAGCCCGGGCCATCATGGCTCAGATGACGGTCGACAGCCGGACCGACGAAGAGTGGCTCGTCATGCGGCAGCGCCATCACCATGGTGACGAGCAAATTCGAGCGCTGTGGAGGCAAGGAAGCGCGTTCAAGGACAGCTACGAGGACATGAACTTCACGCCACCGTACCTGTCGCGAATCGCGGCCCGCACTCTGATTGTGCACGGCGATCGAGATCCGTTCTATCCGGTCCGGATGGCGATGGAGCTATACGCCGCCATCCCTCGATCGTACCTCTGTATCCTTCCGAACGGCGGACATGGCCCCATCTTCGGCAATCAGACTGCCCAGTTCGTCGAGACCGCTCTCGCGTTCCTGCGCGGAGAATGGGAACCCAAGTAGCCGGTTGCGAGTTGGCTCGGCCGCGGTAGCGCGCGACCGCAGCGTGTACTAAGGCTTCCTCGTTTGGGAGGACGTCAGATGAGAGCCAGCTCTATCGTGATCAGCGGAGTCGCCCTCGGTTGGCTCGTCGCTTGTGGCGGACCGAAGGAACAAGCCGCTCCCCCACCCGGCGCGGACGCGCAGGGCCACACCGCACCGACCGACAAGACCGTGGAAATCAACGCCGCCGTCGCCCGCGTGCTTGCCCTCGCAGATCAACAGGACTTCGACGACGCGAAGCGCGGACTCGTCGCCAGCGATCCAAATGTGATCGTCGACGGTGGCGGCAATCGGATTTGGGACACGACCGCCTACGGCTTCGTCACCGGTGACGCCCCTGCGAGCGTGAATCCAAGCCTCTGGCGCCAGGCAAAGCTCAACGGCATTCACGGACTCTTCAAGGTTGCGGACCACGTGTATCAGGTGCGCGGCTACGACATCTCCAACATGACGTTGATCGAAGGCCATACCGGTTTGATCGTGATCGATCCGCTGACCTCTCAGGAGACCGCGGCGGCGGCGCTCGCGCTGGCGCGCCGCCACTTGGGCAACGCGCCGATCGTCGCCATCATCTTCACCCACAGCCACGTCGACCACTTTGGCGGGATCGGCGGCATTCTGCCGCCCGACGCAGAGAAGGGCATCCAGATCGTCGCGCCGCGGGGCTTCATCGAAGAGGCCACCAGCGAGAACATCCTGGCCGGAGTAGCCATGGGTCGGAGAGCGAGCTTCATGTACGGTATGAGGCTCGCCCGCTCGGAACGCGGACACGTTGATACCGGCCTCGGCAAGGGGCCGGCACGCGGCACTATTGGAATCCTCGAGCCCACGGACCTCGTCGACCACACGCCGCAGGAAATGCAGATCGACGGTGTACCCTTCGTGTTCCAGTACGTACCCGACTCGGAGGCGCCGGCGGAACTGACCTTCTACCTGCCGGAGACCAAAGCCTTCTGCGGCGCCGAGATCGTGACCCACACGATGCACAACCTCTACACCCTGCGCGGCGCCAAAGTGCGCGACGCCCTCAAGTGGAGCGGATACATCGACGACGCGCTCACGCGCTTTGGCGACGCGGAGGTGGTGTTCGCGAGCCACCATTGGCCGGTGTGGGGTAACGCCAGAATCGCCGACTACCTGAAGCGTCAGCGCGACACCTACAAATACATCCACGACCAGACGCTGCGGCTCGCCAACACCGGCCACACCCCACAGGAGATCGCCGAGGAGTTGGAGCTGCCCGCGTCGCTCCGGTCCGTCTTCGCCGACCGCGGCTACTACGGCACCACGCGGCACAACGCGAAGGCCGTCTACCAGTTCTACTTCGGCTGGTTCGACGGCAACCCGGCGAACCTTGATCCACTGCCGCCGACGGAGTCCGCCAAGAAATACGTCGAGTTCATGGGCGGAGGCGACGAGGTCCTGCGCAAGGCGCGCGAGTCCTTCGCCCAAGGCGACTACCGCTGGGCCGCCACGGTTCTCAACCATCTGGTCTTCGCCGAACCCGAGCGCGCCGACGCTCGCGATCTGCTCGCCCAGACCTACGATCAACTCGGCTACCGCGCCGAGTCGGGTCCGTGGCGCGACGAGTATCTCAGCGGCGCGTTCGAGCTGCGTCACGGCGCGCCGAGCACATCGCTCAACCTCGCCGGCGCGCTGGATCTGCTGCGGCACACGCCAGTGGATCGCTTCTTCACTTCGATGGCCACCCGCCTCAACGGACCCAAGGCCGAGGGCAAGACGATGACCCTGAACTTCGTCTTCACCGACCTCGGCGAGACCCACGTTCTCACCCTCGAGAACGCGGTCCTGCACCACCATCAGCGGGATGCGGAACCCGCCGCCACCGCCACCGTGCGGCTCACTCGCGATTTCCTCTTACGCTTGGTCACAGGACAAGCGGGCTTGCGCGATATGATTTTCTCGGACGATCTCAAGGTGGAAGGGAGTCGGATGGATCTACTCTCCTTCTTCTCTCTCCTCGACAAGCCCGATGGAAATTTCCCCATCGTCACGCCGTGAGGTGCAACGCAGCTTCAGTCACGAATCACTCGCCCTTGGACGTGACAGGCTGCATACTTGTTGCGCATCATTCCAACCGCCGCCCGGTCTGCATCGTTGGGCGCGTTGAGGAGGTCAGCAGATGGCGCATCCACACATGCCCTACGATCCGGAAGGCCCGATCAAACGGCTGCGGGAGATTTGCCTCGCACTGCCGGAAGCTACTGAGAAGGAGGCGTGGGGGGAATGTACGTTTCGCGT
>JBGOUW010000357.1:0-5371 GCA_041477755.1 Binatia bacterium | reverse complement strand
TACTCGGTCACGTCGGGTTCGCTGACGGGTTCACCAACGGTGCCCGAATCCATCCGCTTCTCCATCACCACCTCCTGGCGGTGCGAAGCGTACGTGCACGGCGGGCATAGCGTCAAGGATTGCCGCACGCGCGTCTACTTGTGCGCCACGATCTTCACGCTCACCACGCCTTCAAGAACGCACGCGACGTCCTGCGTTGTGAGCCCATCCTTGGCGACGGCCGCAAGAATCTCGGGGCTCTGCAGGTCAAGCAGGCCCTCGAACGACCGTTCCGCGACCACCTCGACCATCCGAAACCCGGCATTCGTGATGGCCGCGAGGTAGTCATCACGCTGCATGGCGCCGGCGACACAGCCGACATAGGCCTCCACGCTTTTGAAGAGCCCAGGCGGCAGTGGTGCGCTGAGCACCAAGTCGGATATTGCCAGTCGTCCCTTCGGACGCAGCACGCGAAACGCTTCTTGGAAGACGCGGGTCTTCTCAGGCGAGAGATTGATGACACAGTTCGAGATGACCACGTCGACGCTCGCATCACTGACCGGAAGCGCTTCGATGTAGCCCTGGCGGAACTCGACATTGCCAACGCCGGCAGCGCGAGCGTTCGCTTCCGCGCGCGCCAGCATTTCCGGCGTCATGTCGACGCCAATGACCCGACCCGTGGCGCCTACAGCCTGCGCGGCGAGGAGGGTATCGAAACCGGCGCCCGAGCCAAGGTCGAGCACGGTTTCACCCGGTTGCACCTGGGCGAAGGCGAGTGGATTCCCGCACCCAAGCCCGAGGTTCGCTCCGGTTGGGACGGACTGGAGGTCGTCGTTCGAGTAGCCGATGTGTCGGGCGATCACCTCGGCGTTGACGGCGGCCGCACCACAGCGCTGGCCCGTGTTGAGGGGGATTTCGGCGTAGCCCTCCCGGACCATGCCGCGCACGGCATCGGCGCTCTTCTGGTCTTCAATCGTCATAGCGTTGCTCCTTCCTTCTTGGCGGCTCGCTCTGCGCGAAACGCGCGCCGCTGCTGCTCCAAGGTTGAACTGTCGGTGGCCAAGAAGCGCGCTACTGCCGTGGCGTATTGCTCCGGCTCTTCTTGAAAGGGCATGTGCGCTGAGTGGTCGAGATACTCCACACCAACGACTCCTGGGATGTCGCCAGCGAGTCGCTCGGCGATCGCGGGACCGAAATTCGTGTCCTGCTTCCCCCACAGGATGAGTGTCGGCTTCTCGAACCGTCGAAGCCCCTCCACCGCATCCATCGTCACGCGGTTGTGCTCGGGATCGAGCTGCCAGCGGAAAAATCGCTGCAGCCGGGCCCAGCGTTCTGGCGTCGCAATGTGAGCCCGCGTGTACGCGTAGAGCACCTCGTCGGTGAACGCGTCCTTGCGATGCACCGCGGCCCCGAACACTTCGCGCTGCACCCAGGTAAACCGGAGGGCGAAGCGGAACAGGGGGCTCGCCCACGGGCTCACGACCTGCTTCAGATATGGGATCTCAGGCTTGCTCGGCCACTGGTCATAGGCCTCGGCGTTGGTGATGACGGCACGGCGAATCCGTTCCGGATGGTCTCGCATGAGCAGCTGCAGCGTAGCGGCACCATGGTCGGCCGCGACGAAGTCGGCCTCCCTGATGCCGAGGGCATCGAGGAAGCCGATGACCATCGCCACGTCGTTGGGGAGCCGGTAGTCGTCGTTCAGTCGCACCTGCGTATCCCCCAAGCCGAGTAAGTCCGGCGCCAGCACGTGATACTGCTCTCGGAGTCGTGGAATGAGATCGCGCCATTGGAAGGAGTGGAACGGGCAGCCGTGAAGCAGGACCACGGGCGGGCCCTGCCCCTCATCGATGTAGGCTACCCGCCACGGGCTGACGTCGATGTAGCGCTTGTGTCGGGAGAACTCTTCCAGCGCCGGCTCGTTCGGCTCAAGTGCGAACCCCGCTCTGTCGACGCTCGATCCACCATACAAGAAGACCGCCAGTATCCCCCCAAAGACCAGCGCGATCACGATTACGGTGTAGGACTTCCGCATTGCTTTCCTCCCTTGCGCGACCCCGACCCTCGGGCCAAGTGTCCGAATCGCTATTCATCTGCGTATGTGCACACTCATGCATATGCCACCCATGCGTAGGCATGGACCAAAGGAACGAAAATCGCCTGGCTCACTTGCCGGGGCAACACAGTGGAACGAGCGCCCTGAAACGCTCCAGCACATCCTCGATCTGAGCCACCACCGCCGGCCCATCCATTTCGAAGAAGACGTTGCGGCCCACCTTCTCTCTCCGGACAAAGCCGGCGTGGTGAAGTTGCGCGAGGTGTCGGGAGACAACCGAACGGTCTTGCGGAACACGGGCGGCTATCGTGGCGATGTCCGACCGTCCCCGCTCGGTCAGCAGCTTGAGAATCTCGACGCGGACCGGCTCGCCGAGCGCCCGGAAGACCTTCGACTCCAAGATGCCGTCGAGCTCGCGGGCCGCCTTCTTGCGAGTCTTCGCGGAGGAAGCCGCTCGTATTTTAGAAGCATCCATGCGCATGGATGCACGTATAGGACTCCAGCGTCGCACTGTCAATGCTCGCTGCCCGGTTATGCCGGTGCCCGGCTCTCGATCGACCGCCGCTTTCGCCGCGCAGAGGAGCAATCGCCGATAACTATTTCACCGATCGGAATTTCGGCAATGTCACGTTCTCGGTGATGTCTTCGAACACCACCTCCACCGGCATGCCGATGTGGATGTCGTGTGGCTTCACGCCGACGAGATTGGAATTCATCCTCGCGCCTTCAGCCAACTTTACCGCGATGACGGCATACGGCACCTCGCTGGCAAAACCCGGATGGTAGACCTGATGCATCACGTTGAAGGTGAAGACCTCGCCCTTGCCGGTAACCTTCACCCAGCTCGATTCGCGCGACAGACAGTTCGCGCAGATCTCGCGCGCCGGAAACCGGTGCGCACCGCACCCGCTGCAGCGTTGCACAACCAGCTCGTGCCGCTTGGCGGCGTCGTAGAACGGCCGCATCTCCGGTGTGATAGCGGGAATGGGTTTCGTGTACTCGGGCATGTCGATGCTCTCGGGCTTACGGTTCGTTCGCGAAAACCAGCGTTGAATGGGTGGAGAGGATACCGCCGTTGCCGCTGACGAGTGCCACCTTGGCGTCAGGCACTTGGCGCGCGCCGCCCTCGCCCCGGATTTGAATCACGCCTTCGGACACCGGGGTCATGCCCCACATATAGAACGACGACAGCTGGCCGCCGCCGGTGTTCACCGGCAGAGAACCACCGGGCGCGATCTTGCCGTCGGCGACGAACAGGCCGCCTTCGCCCTTCTTGCAGAAGCCGTAATCCTCCAAGCACACCAGCACAGTGAACGTGTAGCAGTCGTAGAGTTCGACGACGTCGATGTCGCTCAACGTGATGCCGGCCATTCTGAACGCTTGCTCTTTGGCGAGTGGCGCGCCGGACGTGAGGGTCTCTGCTGGGTCGCCGCCGGGATGGCCTTGGCCCATGCCCCAGATGTAGACCGGCGGCCGCTTGAGATCGCGTGCGCGCTCCGCCGAGGTCACGATCACCGCGACGCCGCCGTTGGAAACCAGACAGCAGTCGAACAGGTGAAACGGTTCGACGATCCAGCGCGAGCGACGGTAGTCGTCGAGGGTCATCGGCGTGTCGTAGAACTGCGCCTGCGGATTCTTGTTGGCCCACTGCCGTTCGGCGACCGCGATGGCGCCGAGATGATCGTTGGTGGTGCCGTAGAGATGCATGTGGCGCTGCGCCACCATCGCGTACATCGCGTTGACGCCGAACTGGCCATAGGCGGCCTCGAGGCCGCGGCCGAAGCCGTACGCCGCCGCCGAGCCGCTGCTCTTGCCTTCGGCTTTGGGCGCCGGTGGTTTCAGCGGCGCGTCGGAGAACACGCAGGCGACGGTCGTGGCCATGCCGGTGGCGATGGCTTCGACGGCTTGATGAATCATCGCGCCAGCAGTCGCCCCGCCCGCGTTCATCGTGTGCGCCAGCCGCAGGTTGTGCAGACCCATCGCTTGCTGCAGAGCGAACGCGCCCATCCCGCCGTCGGCCCAACTCAGCCCCGGATTGAGCAGCACGCCGTCGAGGTCGGCGCGCGTCAGCCCCGCGTCGTCGAGCGCCAGTTTGATCGCTTCGATGGCGAAGCCGACTTGGTTGTGCTCGTAGACTTTTCCTTGCTTGGTAATCCCAAGCCCGGCGAGCGCCGTCTTGCTCTTGAGACTCATGTGGTTGCCCTCACCCTGACCCTCTCCCAGTGGGCGAGGGAACCCTGGCCGCATACAGCATTGAGATATGGAAATCGAGATCAGTGCTAGCGCGGTAGCGAAGCGATGGCGGTGAAGATCTCTGCGGGCCGTACGCGCACGCGCAGGTTGTCGGATTGGTAGGTCCAGCGCACGATGCCGTCTTTGTCGACGAGGATCTGCGTCGGATAGGCGATGTCATGACCGTCGTGACCATCGCGATGACGAATGTTGAGGCGGTCAAGTACGGTTCCGGCTGGGTCCGACAGAAAGGTGAAGCTACAATTGAGCCGCTGGCGCAGCGCCTCGGCAGTTTGCGGCGGATCGACGCTGATGGCGAACAACTGGACCTGCTGTGCGGCGATCTGCTGGTAGTATTGCGTGAGCTGCCCGAGCTCCGTACGGCAGAAGGGTCACCAATCGCCACGATAGAAGATGTACAGCGCGGCGCTGTGGCCCTTGAGTTGCGCGGGTGAGAACGTGGCTTGGGTCGACGTTGGCAAAGTGAAGTCAGGGAACGCTTCGCCGGCCCGGACGGCGAGTTGGCCGTGGTCGAGCCGCGTTACGAACAGCGTCACGACGAAGAACGACACCGTGACTATGCCGGTGCCCGCGATGGTCACATAGCGCAGCACTCCCGCGCGGCGGCTGGCGACGGCGAGCACGACTGAGGCGATGAACAGTGCATACACCGGCCACGGATAGCTCGCGTAGATCAGCAGCGCCGGCGTCAGCACGTAGAGCGCAATAGCGCCGAGGGCGAGGGCGACAGACAACAGAAGCATTGCGCCGGACTGTAGGAGCGGGGCACGGCTAGGTCAACCACCTGCACGCAGATGGCAGATCACGGATGGGCTGGTGGCTGATCGCAGATGGCTGATGGCAGGTCGCAGATGGCAGATCGGATCCTCTCCGGCCGCAAGCCATCGGCCATCGACGATCAGCCATATGAACAATTGACGCCCTCGACACCCTATGGTCTGTTCCCGCCCGCGGAGGTTCACTCATGCCCCACCAGCGCGTTGGCGACATCGAACTGTTTTACGAGCTGCACGATTTCTGTGAACCGTGGCGCACTGGGCGCGCGCCGATCGTGTTCATTCACGGACTCGGCGGCAGCCACGC
>JBGOUW010000095.1:0-12150 GCA_041477755.1 Binatia bacterium | reverse complement strand
CGTAGGGCTGTGTCGCGATGCGCGCGACGCGGTGCTGGCGGAGGCGCGCGTCGTCATCAGCCTCGCGGGCGTGAACCGCTTGCCGTCAAAGCCAGGGCAGCAGCGGGTCTTCATCGATTTCGATCCCGCCTACACGCAAATCCGCGCAGCGAGCGGTGATCGCGCACTGCTGGAATTGCTCAACGAGCACGACGCGCTGTTCACCCTCGGCGAGAACATTGGGCGACCCGGCTGTCGCGTGCCGACGGCGGGGTTCACTTGGCATCCGACACGCCAACCGATCGCCCTCGATCTCTGGCCATCGCTGGCTGCCGACGCGCGGGCGGCGTTCACCACCGTCGGGCGCTGGGACGAGAACCGTCGCGAGATCCACTTCGAGGGCGAGAGCTACTCCTGGCGCAAGCGCGTCGAGTGGATGAAGTTTCTGGCGCTGCCGCGGCGCACCGGCGCGCGCTTTCGGGTAGCGATGGACGTCGCCAAGCTGCCCGACGATCTCCGCGTGCTGCAGCAGAACGGGTGGGAGGTGACTGATCCGATCGCGCTGTCGGCTGATGCCGAGCGCTATCACGACTTCATTTGCGCATCTCGGGGCGAGTTCACGGTGGCGAAGGACCTCAACGTGCGGCTGGCGACTGGCTGGTTCTCCGATCGCAGCGCGTGTTACCTCGCCGCCGGGCGTCCGGTGATCACGCAGGACACGGGGTTTGATCGCATCTTCCCGACTGGCAAGGGGCTGTTCAGCGTGCGTTCGATCGACGAGGCGGCTGACGCGGTGCGCGCGAGTGATGCCGACTCGGCGCAGCACAGCCATGCTGCGCGCGACATTGCGGAACGCTTTTTCGGCGCCGAGCATGTGCTGCGTGAGTTACTGAGCGTCCTATAGAAAGGTTTTGGGGCGTGGTCGCGCGCTGAAACCAACGTAGCCAGCGCCTTCGCTATTGCAGCACAGGCTTCGTCGGCGGCGCGAGAGTATGCATCATCACCACCTCGACTTCATCAGTCGATGACAGACCGCGGCTGCGAACGTGGGCTTCCCAGCCCTCGAACGAGCGCAGGTGGCTGAAGACAGCACGGATGAGGCCGGGCTTGATGTGCGCTTCCCACTGGGCGAGCCAGTGATCTTCTTCGAAGTCATCGTCTTCGAGCAGTTCGGGCGGAATCTCTGCCTCGAGCGAAAAGCGCAACGTGAATGATTTTTCTTTCTTCATACAGGCCTCTCAACTGCGCAGCGGACGCGGGCGGATTTCAGATCCCGAAAGGTCGACTGAGCAACACTTGACCCTGCGGGCTAACGACATAGACGGTGACGGTATCGAATGGTGGTTGCCCGGGTTCGTGAGGGAGGACGGCGTTAATCCGTTCCCAGCGATCGCTGAGCGACAGCACCTCGCCTGAAGACGGATTGCCGCCGTGAAAATGGCCGCCGGCTGTGATCGCCAAGCCTTTCGCTTGTGGCGGCCAGATGGCCCAGAGATGCGGCGTGACGTGATCGTTGCGCGCGACCAGGAACACATACCCGCGCATCGGCTCGGGCGAGGTGGCGCGCACGCGTAGCGACACGCTCAGCCGCTCGCCGCCCTCGCTGCGCTCTTGTCGCGCGCTGAAACGGTCGAACTCGACCGCAGGTGCGGCATCGGTTTCCGCACTGGCGGTGACCGCGATGGGTTTGCGCTGTTCGAGCACGCGCGTGAGCGCGAGGTACCCCAGCACCAACACCACCACCAGCGAGGTGGTGAAGGCGGCTGAATTGGCGGCGCGGCGCCAGCGGAGTGGATTCGGAATCGCCACGAGTCAAGCGTAGCACAGCCGCCGGGTGATCGCAGGACCGATTGCGCGGGGCCGGTTGCCCCGAGGTCGGCGCAGCATAGACGCGCACGTTGCGGCCGGCTCTGACCGTCTGATAGGGTGACGCCATGTTCATCGGGCCGATTGGTACCGTGCTGGCGATCGTACTGGTCGCTCTCGTCGCGGGGATCAAGGTGCTCAGCGAGTACGAGCGCGGCGTAGTGTTCCGGCTCGGGCGGCTGGCCCCGGTACGAGGGCCGGGCATCATCTACGTCATCCCGTTCATCGAGCAGCTCTTCCGGATGGATCTGCGCACGATCACGCTCGACGTGCCGTCGCAAGACGTGATTACGCGCGACAACGTGTCGGTGAAGGTGAGCGCGGTACTCTACTTCCGCGTGGTCGATGCCGGCCGGGCCGTGGTCGAGGTGCAGAACTTCATGTACGCCACTTCGCAGATCGCGCAGACCACGCTGCGGAGTGTATGCGGCCAAGCGCATCTCGATGAGTTGCTCGCCGAACGCGATAAATTCAACGCCAAGCTGCAAGAGATCATCGATACGCACACTGAGCCGTGGGGCGTAAAAGTGGTGTCGGTGGAAGTGAAGCAGATCGACTTGCCGGTCGAGATGCAGCGCGCGATGGCGCGCCAAGCCGAGGCCGAGCGCCTGCGCCGCTCCAAGGTCATCAACGCCGAGGGTGAATTGCAGGCCGCAGAGCGCCTGGCGGAAGCGGCGGCCCTGATGGAAAAGGAGCCGGTGGCGATTCAGCTCCGCCTGTTGCAAGCGCTCGGGCAGATCGGCACCGAACGTAACCATACCATAGTGGTGCCGGTGCCCATCGATCTGATTCGATCGCTGCTCGCCCGTCCGGCGAGCTGAACCCCATGCCGTTCGATCGGGACACCTTGGCGCGCCGCCGTCGGGTGGTGATGGACGCCATCGGCCCGGATGCCGCCGCCATCTTTCCTGCCGCGCCGGTGGCCATCCGCTCGCGCGACGTCGAGTATCGCTACCGGCAGGACAACGACTTCTACTACCTCACCGGGTTTCTCGAGCCTGAGGCGGTCTGCGTGCTGCTGCCGGGACAGCAGCACGAGGAGTTCGTCTTGTTCGTGCAACCGCGCGATCCAGATCGCGAGACGTGGACGGGATTGCGCGCCGGCGTCGAAGGGGCGACGGAACGCTACGGCGCTGACATCGGGTACACGATCGACAAGCTCGACGAGAAGGTTCTCGCCTATGTCGGTGAGCGCGAGCGCGTGTACTGCCCGATGGGGCGCCACCCCGCGTTTACGCAGCACCTCCTGGGTTGGCTGCAACAATGGCAGACGCAACGACCACGGAGCGGTCGGGGGCCGACAACCGTGATTGACCCGAGCGAGATTCTCCACGAGATGCGGCTGTTCAAAGACCCCGCTGAACTCGCCGCGATGCGCCGTGCGATCGCGATTGCGGCCGAAGCGCACACCGCGGCCATGCGGACGGTGCGCCCCGGCGTTCACGAATACGAGATCGAAGCGTTGCTCGATTATACCTTTCGCCGCCATGGCGGATGGGGTCCGGCGTATCCGTCAATCGTCGCGTCCGGCAGCAACGCGACGATTCTGCACTACGTGACCAACGACCGCACGATGCAGGCTGGCGATCTGTTGCTGATCGACGCTGGCGCCGAGTTTGAAGGCTACTGCGCCGACATAACGCGCACCTATCCGGTCGGAACGGATTTCAATGATCGGCAACGCGAGATCTACGAGTTGGTCTTGCGCGCGCAACTGAGGGCCATCGACGCGATTCGTCCCGGCATCCGATTCGAGGACGTCCACCATGTCGCACTGGGTGTCCTCGTGGATGGATTGGTGGGGCTCGGCCTGTTGTGCGGCAGCCCGTCTGAGATCATCGAGAAGGAATTGTACAAACCGCTCTACATGCACCGCACCAGCCATTGGCTGGGCCTCGATGTCCACGATGTCGGCAACTACAAGGTCAACGGCGAGTCACGCGCGCTCGAGCCGGGGATGGTGTTGACGGTTGAGCCCGGCATTTACGTCGGCCACCTAGCGCACGATGCCGACCCGCGTTGGGCCGGTATCGGGGTGCGAATTGAAGACGATGTGCTGGTGACCGAAACCGGTCACGAGGTCTTGTCCGCGGCGATTCCGAAGGCGGTGGAGGACCTCGCCGCCGTTCGCGCCTGAGTCGCTGAAGTAAACGGGCAGCGGCGGGAGCCACTGCCCGTGTGACGCGCGGTCGGAAAATCAATCGGTCGCCACCGCGATGCGGCGCGGCTTGACGCGCTCGGCCTTTGGGAGTTTCAGTTCGAGCACACCGTTGTTCAGTTTGGCCGTTATTTTGTCGCTGTCGATCGTGTCAGACACTGTGAAGCGGCGGACGTAGTTGCCGACGTTGTACTCGGTGTAGACGGGCGTCAGTTCGGCGTACTCTTTGACCGAGACTCGTCCAGAGATCGAGAGCATGCCGTCTGCGAGATTTACGTCAACGGCAGACTCGACGCCGGGCATGTCGGCCCACAGCCACAACGCATCGGTGGTTTCGTAGATGTCGACGTCCGGAAGGTAAGTGCGCCCGGCGTGCGTGTGTTCTTCGCGGGCGGCTTCCTTCTTGTCGCGGACGCTGAGTTCCTGTGGAGTCATGGGGCAGTACCTCCGTGGTCTCCGGTGCTACGCGGCCTGCACCGTGATCTGGCGCGGTTTGATGTCCTCGCGTTTCGGAATGCGAATGGTAAGCAATCCATGCTTGCACGATGCTTCGGCGCGGCTCAGGTCGAGGTCAACCGGCAGTTGCAAAGAGCGCGAGAACTCTCCCGCGCCGCGTTCATGGCGATGAAAGCTGCCATCGCTCGGCGGCGTGAACTCCCGCTTGCCTTTGACGGTGAGCGTACGACCTTGCGTCTCGACGCTGATCTGCTCCGGCGATATTCCCGGTACCTCAAGGCGGATGATGTAGCCCTCACGGTCGCTGAAAACGTTCACCGGGGGGAAGACGCCGCGGCCAGAGACGCCGAGGTCGAGACCGCGCGGATTGCTAAATGCACGGTCCAACTCACGTTGCAACGTGAGCAGTGCGCTGGTCGGGTCGAAGTCCGACGCTAGGCGAAACAATGCCATGATAACCTCCTCGTCTATCGGTTCTCTGGAGTCTGCGGGCCTCGCGAGGGCCGAAACTTTCCGGCGCCCGTAATCCGTTAGTCGCTGGCGAATGTAAGAGCGAGCCACAGAGTGTCAAGGGGGCGGGCTCGCGCCCGTTGGGCGCTCCGCGCGGAGGGGAAGCTAGCGCAGCCTTTTGATGTCGCGCATCGAGTCGTGTTTGCAGAGATTCATATCGCTCGGGGGAGCGACGAAACTACTACAGGCTGGTGATGTACTGCAGCAGCGTGCGCACGCCGAAGCCGGTGGCACCGATCGGGTGCGCTGGCAGGGCCTTGTCGGTGATCACCGTGCTCGAGAAGTCGATGTGCGCCCACGGCACGTTGGCGACGAACTCGCGGAGAAACAACCCCCCGATGATCGTGCCGGCTGAGCCCTCCCCAGTGTTCTTGATGTCGGCGACGCGGCTGTTGATGTCAGCGCGATAGTCGTCGATGAGCGGCAATTCCCAAAGGTTCTCACCCTCGCGCCGCCCGGCGTGAATCAACGCTTCGGCCAGTGTGGCATCGGTGCTCATGATGCCGGCGCAGCGGCGGCCGAGCGCGGCGCCGACCGCCGCGGTCAACGTCGCCAGATCGATCATCAGGTCGGGCTTCGCCTTAGCGGCGTATGCCAACGCGTCGGCGAGCACGAGCCGCCCTTCAGCATCGGTGTTGAGCACCTCGATGGTTTTGCCGTTGAATGCTCGCAAGACATCCCCCGGCCGTATGGCGCGCCCGTCGGGCATGTTTTCGGCGCTGGCAACGTAGCCGCGGACCTCGATGGCCGGGGCGAGTTGGGCGATCACGCTCATCACGCCCAAGACCACGGCGCCGCCGGCCATGTCGCGCTTCTGGCCTTGCATCGCGTCGGGGTTCTTGAGCGAGAGGCCGCCGCTGTCAAACGTGATCCCCTTGCCAACGATGGCGACTCGCTTCTTGGCGCGCGCGCGCGGCCGGTAGATGAGTTCGATCAAGCGCGGTGGCTGCGCGCTACCTTGGGCAACACCGAGAATCGCGCCCATCCCCATTCGCTTCAGCGCGCGTTCGTTGAAAATCCGAACCCGCAGGTGATGTCGCCGCGCCAACTGACTGGCTTCCTGCGCCAAACGAACCGGCGTGATCTCCGCCGCCGGCGTCATGATGAGATCGCGGGTGTAGTTCGTTGCGGCGGCGAACAGCTCGGCGCGCTGAAGCGCGCCACGAGTGCTGGCATCGGTGCGGGTGATGAGCATCTCGATGCGCGTCGGACCCGGATCTTTGGCTGGCCGCGACTTGAATCGATCGAAGCGGTAGGCGCTCAGCAGTGCGCCTTCGGCCGTAGTGCCGATCGCGTCAGGCTTCTCCAGCCCAGTTCCGAAGCTGATCGCTACCGATCGCGCCTTGTGCTGGCGTGCCTGCTCAACGGCGATGGTGCCGAGTTGAAGCCACGTCCGTGGGGCGGCGGCTGGATCGGTGCCGACGAGGACGATGGCATGCGGCGTCAACGCGCGGTGGGTCTGGAAGAACAGGGTGCTGCCGTCCGTGCCCGTGAACTCGGCGCGGGCGACGGTCTCTCGGAGCAAGCGCTTGAGCGGCGGCGCGAAGGCCGTGAGGTCGCGTGCGCGCCGCGCACGCGTCGTCGCGATCACGAGGAGTTCGGCGCGGACGTCGGTTGCGTGTTGGGTCGAGAGAGTCAGATGCATCATCTCTCCGGTTCTAGCCGCTGTGGCGCTTCAGGTAGTCGAGCACGGTGGCCAACTCGCTGTTGCTCAAGGGTGGAATGCCGCGGCGCTGCATCTCTCCTTGCATCCGATCGACTTGATACTTCCACATCTCGAACTTGAGGAGCGGAGGAGCATAGAGACGATGGCACGTTCCGCAGCGCGCCGCGTACAACTTTGCGCCGGGCGACTCCGGCTCCGGCAACTGCGTGCAGCCTGTCATCAGCGTCACGCCGAGCCCGACGCTCAGCGCCCACGCCGCGCGCCGCACGCCCTACCTCTCTTCCCGATAGTAGGCCGCTTGGCCGGTAGTCTCTTCCACCCCCACCTGGATCGCGACGATCTCCGTGATCCCTTCCGTGGCGAGTTCGCGCCGCAGTTCACCGGCGAGATAGCGGGCCAATTCTTCTGCGGAGCTGTGGATGATCGGCAGCAACGCCGCGTCGGTACGCGGTACGCGAAACTCGTCGTTCTCGTAGCGCATCACCACCTGTGGACCGTCGTTGCTGATGGTCAGGCAGTCGCTGAGCATTGGCACCAGCGTCCGTTCGTTCAGGCGTTCGCAAACGCGCCGCGCGATCTTCTTCACCACGCCGAAGTCGACGACATAGCCATTGGGACCGAGCTGTCCTTCAACGTCGATCGACACTCGATAGTTGTGACCGTGCAGCGCCTCACGGAAGCCTGGATAGGCGATGAAGTGCGCCGCCGAGAACTTGAGGTAGTCCTTGGTGACGTGGACCCTGAACGACTTTCGAGCCGTGGCGTGTCCTCTCTTTCGGCGGCGTGCGGTGCGCGCTTAGTGTTTGAGCTTCTCGATCTCTTCCTTCAACTCTGGCACGGCCTTGAACAGATCGGCTACAAGACCGTAGTCGGAGACTTGGAAGATCGGTGCTTCGGCGTCCTTGTTGATTGCGACAATGACCTTCGAGTCTTTCATACCGGCGAGGTGCTGAATTGCGCCGGAAATGCCGACGGCGATGTACAGCTCAGGCGCGACGACCTTTCCGGTCTGCCCGACCTGTAAGTCGTTCGGTACGAACCCGGCATCGACCGCAGCGCGGCTGGCGCCCATGGCGGCGCCCATCGCATCGACCAGCGGCTCGAGGACGGTGGTGAAGTTCTCGCCGCTCTTCAGCCCGCGGCCGCCGGAGACGACGATCCGCGCCTCGGCCAGCACCGGACGATTGGAGGTGATCTCGTTGAAGCTCACGAACTTCATCTTGCGAGAAGCGGCGTCGATGCTCACCGACGCTTTCTCGATCTCCGCCTTGCCGCTCTTCGGCGCGGCGTCAAAGGCCGTGGCGCGGACGCTGATGACTTTGTACTGGCTTTCAAATTTCGCTGTCGCGATGGCGTTGCCGGCATACATGGGACGCAGAATCGTCCCGTCGGCGTTGATGTCGGTGATGTCGCTGGCCATGCCGGCATCTAGGCGAATGGCGACGCGGGGCAGGAGATCCTTGCCGATGGCCGTCGCAGTCGCAATCACGATGTCGGTGCCCTTGTCCTTCGCGAGTTGCGATAGCGCCGCGGCGTAGGCATCCGCGACGTAGTGTTCGAGTGCGGCGTCGTCGACCACGAAAACCTTCTTCACGCCGTACTCCGCAAGGTCGGCGGCCAGTCCCTCGACGCCCTTACCGAGAAGGGCGGCGTAACAGTCACCGCCGAATTTGGCCGCCGCGTCTTTGCCTGCGGCGAGCGCTACAAGTGTGGTCTTGGGGAACTTGCCGTGGGCGTGCTCGGCGAACACCAGAACGTTGCTCATGTGCAGAACTCCTTGATCCGTGCGCTTAAATGACTTTGGCTTCGGTGTGCAGCAGGTTGACCAGCTCTTGCACCGAGCCGACCACCTTGCCGGCTTGCCGCTTGGGCGGCGACGCCAGTGATAGGACCTTCAGGCGCGGGGTAACGTCAATACCGAGATCAGCCACCGGAATCTCTTTGAGTTCCTTCTTGCGCGCCTTCATGATGCCCGGCAGCGAGGCGTAGCGCGGTTCGTTCAAGCGCAGATCCGCGGTGACGATACCGGGCAAGGCGAAGGAAACGTCCTCGAGTCCGCCGTCGACTTCGCGAGTGACCGTGGCCGCCTTCTGATCGGCCGATAACTCCACCTTCGAAGCGAACGTGGCCTGTGGCCAGCCCAACAATTCAGCGAGCATTTGTCCGGCCTGATTGGCGTCGTCGTCGATCGCTTGCTTACCTAACAGTACGAGATCTGCGTTCTCGGTGCGTACAAGCTTCTCAAGAATACGGGCCACGCCAACCGAATCGAGTTCCTGTTCAGCGATCACCAGAATCGCACGATCAGCGCCCATCGCGAGACCTGTACGGAGTTGCTCCTGGCTCACCTTGCCGCCGATGCTGACAATCACCACTTCGGTGCCACTGACCTTCTCCTTGATTCGCAGCGCTTCCTCGATGGCAATTTCGCAAAAGGGGTTCACGACGTACTTAAGGTTGTCGGTCACGATCCCGGTACCGTCCGGCTTGACCTTGATAGTGGCGTTCGGGTCCGGGACCCGCTTGACAGCGACGAGTATTTTCACAGGAACCTCCTGGGTGGGGAATTCGAAAAACGCGGGTTTCTAGCATCCGGGTTGGCGAGGGTCAAGGTAGATTG
This sequence comes from Binatia bacterium, assembly GCA_041477755.1. Taxonomy (GTDB): domain Bacteria; phylum Desulfobacterota; class Binatia; order HRBIN30; family JACQVA1; genus JACOST01. The sequence goes on along the minus strand of JBGOUW010000095.1, from coordinate 2,895 downwards.
CGCCCTCAGCTTGCTCCGCTTTGTAGAGAGCACGTTGTGCATGGATGCGATTGCGCGACGGGTGGCCGAGCAGGCGAAGGCAATGACGAGAATGCAAGGTTGGTTGGGCAGCTCTGGCCGAGATGGCCCGTCGGTCCAGCTCACGCGTTTGCCAGGCGTTCGATCTCGGTCCAGTGATCCGTGCTGACCGGCATGACCGACAACCGTGGCAGCCTCAGTAGGTCCCAGCCTTGGAACTTCGCCGACGCCTTCATTTCCTTCAGCGTCACCGGCCGCGCCAGCGCGGCGACCGGCGCGAGATCGACAACGGCCAACTTCGGGTCGTTCTGCTTCGGGTCTGGATAGCCGGCACTCAGGGCCTTCGCAATGCCGACCACGGCCTTCTCATCGCCGGTGTGATAGATGAGCAGTTGATCCCCTTGTTGCACCTCGCGGAGATACTTGAGCGCCACCGGGTTCTTCACCCCGTCCCACACGGCGCGTCCGTCGCGTTGGAGTTGTGCGAAGGAATAGGTCGACGGTTCGGTTTTCAACAGCCAGCGTCCAGCCATCTGCAGCCTCCCGTGTTCGTCCGCGACGTAACAAGCGTGGCCCAAGGCGTCAATCGCGGTCCGTGTTCGTCTCCAGCACAGGTAGATTGCACTGCACTTGCCCGCCGTTGGTCAACCGCATAGCGTACCTGCAAGTTCAGTTTCAGGGGCGATGCATGACAACGATCCTCGCCGCCGGCGGCGGCTTCTTGCTCGCGGTCCTTTGGATGGACCTCATGTTCGATGTTCAGGTGCTACGCCACGGAGAGGCGACGAGCGAGTTGCCAGAGGCAGTCCTCGCCTCGATCGCGACGTACTACCGGCGTGTCACCACCGATGCGTGGCCCATGGGTGGGATGATCGGCATCGTCATGGCGTCGATCGTTTCGGGGGTGCTGGCGCGGACCGTGTTTGGCAATCAGCCGCGCTGGATCGACATCGTCTCACTTGTGCTCTCCGGCGGTCCGACTGTCTTGGCTCTCTCGCGGGTAGTCCCGAATGCCGTGCGGCTCGGCACGCGCTTAGACTCAGCGGTGTACCAGAGCACGCTGGCCCGAGCGATCTGTCGCGATCACTTCGTCTGTCTCGGCGGCATTGCGACATTCATCGCAATCCAGCTATGGGCCGCGAAAATCTAGCGGTCGGCCTTGGTTCGTGCAGCCGAGCGATTCTCACAGCGCTGATGTCGGCGCTCGCCAAGACTACGTCTCCGCGTCTTGGCGGGCGCCGACGATCAAACGCGCTAGGTTAGCGGAGAGAGAAACGGCCGATCGAAATTGGGGCCGCGCCCCCTCGATCTGCGGCACTTGGTCGAACTTGCTCTGCTTCAGCAGCGCGACCGTGCGCTGATGCAACTCACGATAGGTGAAGTGACCGCCAGCCTCCTTGATCGCCTTGGTGAGGCAGTAGGTTAGCGCGCCGTTGAAAGTACCTTTGATGTCCCCATCCGCTGAGGTCTGGGTATCGCGGCAGTCGGTGATCAATACCTCCGGAATGTCCGCAATCGCCACGTCCTGTCTGCGTTTGGCGGGTGTCGAGCGACGCAAGCTGGTGCGCGTCTTCGCGCGCTTCAGATCGCGGCCTGATTCCGCCGCCAACATATCCAGCGGGCACGGCAGAAACCGCTCGATGACGGGCGCATCCGGCATCGCCAGCATTCGCGTGTTGGTCGCGGAGTGACAACAGTCCACGATCACCGTGAGATTGACACCCCGGTTCAGGGTGTCGAATGTCGTGCGCAGCCAGTCGTCGAGCAGCGGGGCCTTCCAATCCAGGTCGGTTGGACAGAGGATCTCGTCGCGGTGATCGGCTTCGTCGCCGCGTTTGTCAGGCACGTTCGAGCCGTGCCCCGAGTAGTGCAGCACGAGGACGTCGCCGGCCTTCGCCCTTTGACCAAGCGCGCGATGCCCTTTTCCATAGCGGCGGTGGTCGCCCCGTCGTCCGTGAGCGTAGTGATGTCCTTGCCCTTGAAGCCGTAAAACTTGGTCAGCACGGCTCGCAGGTTTTTCACATCGTTGACGCACCCGCGCAGATCCGGACCAACCGTGCGGTAGCGATTGATGCCAATCAGCAACGCTTTCTTCGCCATGATCTCCTTCCGTGTGAGTGAAGTCACTCGGCCCACGGCCCCATGCCGTCCGGCTTGCGCGAAGAGTAACCAACTTCTGTGCCGATGGGTCGCAGGGCAGCGCACTGGGCTGCAGAGATTCCGAATCGATCGAAGTGCCAACGAGCGGTAGCACCTTGAAGCGGGAGCGACTCTAACGTCGCGACTTCGGGGTGCTTAGCAGGCTGCTGAAAAATGGCGATCGCGCACAAAAGTTCTCTTCCTGGTGATCATCGGAGCGGATCAGCGAGGTTTGATGGCTCGCGGGAACCGGGGTGCCGCCCGGTTCCTGGCCCCTGGATGCGGTTTTTCGTTGAGGCTCTTCAATGGGGCACGCATCGCCACGTCATTTCCTCAGGTGGCGGCGAGCAGGTTGCGGATGCGGACCAAGTTGTAGGCGGCGGCGGTGAACGTGAACACCCAGCCGACTCGATCCGCCCCTCGGTGACGCAGCTTGTCCAACAGGCCAATCGTCTTGCCCCACCCGAAGATCTCTTCGATGCGTTTGCGCGTGGTCTGACTGATGGCGTACCCCGGATGCCGGGTCGTGCGGCCATCAATCGCACTGCGCCGATTGGTCTGGTTCTGCGCCACGTGCGGGGTGACGCCCGCCGCCCGCGCGGCCTTCACGAAGTCCCGCGTATCATACGCCTTATCTGCCCCCACCGTGCCCTGGCGCTCCTGCAGCATCGCCTCGGCCGCGTCGCGCTCGGCCGTGCCGGTGGCCTGGGTTACGCGCGTGTCGACCACCAGCCCGTG
>JBGOUW010000104.1:0-11708 GCA_041477755.1 Binatia bacterium | reverse complement strand
TTCTTCCTGGGCGGGCGCACGACGGTGCGCGGCTTCAGCGAGAATTCGATCGGGCCGACGGGCAGCAGCGATAACCCGATCGGCGGCGATTGGGACGCGAATGTCAACCTCGAGCTGCGCTTCCCGTTGCTCTGGGGAGTGGGTGGTGCCGTCTTCACGGATGGCGGCGGCGTGTACCTGCACGATGTCGATCGATGCGAATCGACGGCCGTGGGCGGGCAGCACTGCGCCGTGAGCCTCGACAACTTTCGGCGCTCGGCGGGGCTCGGGGTGCGGTACGATACTCCCGTGGGCCCGCTCAGCCTCGACTACGGGTTCAAGCTCGATCGCCGGTCGGACGAGTCGATCGGCGAGGTCCATTTCAGCATTGGCACGATTTTCTGAACCCAACGTTCATCCAGCGGCCAACTCGGCTTTGCGCGGGCGCTCGATGCGCACCTTGCTGATGCGCCGACCGTCGAGGGCGACCACGGTCATCTTGTGGCCGTCGTGCATGATCGCTTCGCCGCCCTTGGCGATGCGCTTGAGGCGTGCGAGCACGAAGCCGGCAAGCGTGCTGTAGTCCTGCGTTTCCTCGACCGGCAGGCCGTACTTGTCGTGGAGATCGCTCAACGTCACCGTGCCGCGCACCAGCAACGAGCCGTCAGGCAACTCCTGGATGTCGAGTTCTTCGTCGACGTCAAATTCGTCGCGAATCTCGCCGACGATCTCTTCCAACAGATCTTCGATGGTCACCAGGCCGATGACGGTGCCGAACTCGTTGAGGACGACCGCGAGGTGGAGCCGGCGCGCTTGTAGCTCGCGCAACAGATCGCTGATCTGCATCGAGTCGGGAACGAAATAGGCGGGGTGCATCACCTCGACGAGCTTGGGCGACGGCGAGCGCTCGAGGGCGCGGAAGAGATCCTTGATGTGGACCGTGCCGACGATGTGATCGAGATCGCCTTGATACACCGGCACGCGCGAGAAGCCGGTTTCGATCAGATCCTTGGCGAGAGCCGCGGGCGGAATGTCACTGTTGACCGCATGGATCTCCGAGCGTGAGGTCATCACTTCGCGCACCGAGGTGTCGGTAAACTCGAAGATGCTGTGGATGAGCTTGCGCTCGGCTTCGTCGAAGATGCCCGCCTCCGTGCCTTCGTGCACCATGTGCTTGACCTCGTCCTCGGAGACAAAGGGGTCCTCGACGTGCCCGGCGCCGAGCAGTCGAGTGATGACTCCGGTCGATCGCGTCAGCACGGCGACGGCAGGCGCGCAGAACCAGGCAAAGCCGCGGATCACGGGCGCGGCGAAGCAAGCCAACTGCTCAGCGCGGTTGAGCGCGAGGGACTTTGGCGCGAGCTCGCCGAGCACGAGCGTGAAGTAGGACATCATCAGCACCGTGCCGCTCAGGGCGATCGGATCGATCCACGGTAACAACCATATCGGTGCAATGGCCCGCAGCACGGGCTCGATGAAGGCGACGGTGCCAGCACCCGCAACCACCGAGGCCATCGCCCCAGCAACCGTCACGCCGATTTGCGCGGTGGCGAGAAAGTGTGGCGGATTCTCCTTGAGCGTGGCGAGCGCCGCGGCGCCGCGGCGGCCTTCGGTGACCAACTGCGGGATGCGACTACGCCGCACCGCTACGAACGCGATCTCGGAGGCGGAGAAGAAGCCACTCACCAGCACCAAGACCACGATCGCAAGCAGTTCGCCCCACAACGCGTTGAAGTTCATGCCCCAGCCTCCATGGCGTGGAGCATAGCCGGGCGACCGCCTAGGGGTCCAGCGGCGGCGACCGCTCGTCGTTGGCACGGGAGTGGTGAGCGAAGGCGCGCGTGTGCTACGAGGCTAGCGAAGATCACCGAAGATCGATGGGGGTGAGGGCAATGAAGGTCGTGACATACTTCCAATTGAACGAGGTGCGATGGGCAATTCCAGAGCGCGACCTTGCGGAGCTGCGGCACCAATTTCCGTCGGTGCGGTTGGTGTCGCTTGAAGATGACGCACACTTGGCAGACGAATTGGTTGACGCGGACGCGTTTGCTGGGTGGCATTTCCCGGCGCAGCATTTCGGGGCGGCGAAGCGACTGCGGTGGATTCATTCGGCGTCCGCCGGTATCGAGGCGAATCTGTTTGCGGACCTGATCGCGAGCGACGTGATTCTCACCAACTCCGCCGGCCTGCACGTGGTGTCGATTCCCGAACACGTGCTGGCCACGATGCTGGTCTTGGCGCGCAACTTTCCGATCGCGTTTCGGCTTCAGCAAGAGAAGCGCTGGGAGCGATTCGAGATCATCGCCGGCAATGGTGGCATCCGCGAGTTGGCGGGATCGAAGCTGGCCATCCTCGGCGTCGGCGCGATCGGGCGGTCGCTGACGAACAAAGCAACGGCGCTTGGCATGCACGTGCGCGTGCTGCGCCGTAACCCCGACCGCGCCGTGCCGGGCGCCGAACAAGTGGTCGGGCACGAAGGGCTTCACGAGCTGTTGCGTTGGGCCGACTTCGTCGTCCTGGCGGTACCGCTCACGAGTGAGACGCGCCATCTCATCGGCACCGCCGAATTGCAGGCAATGCGCTCGGATGCGTTTCTGATCAACATCGCGCGCGGCGAGGTGGTTGACGAACGCGCGCTGATCGAGAGTTTGCGGGCGGGCGCGATTGCAGGTGCGGGTCTCGACGTGTTCGCCACCGAACCGTTGCCGCCCGAGAGTCCGCTGTGGGAACTACCGAACGTGGTGCTAACTCCGCACGTGTCGGGCTACACGCCGGACTATTTTGGAAAGATGCTGGCGATCTTCCGCGACAACCTGGGCCGCTTTAGCGCCGGGGAACGGATGCGCAACGTCGTCGACAAGCGGTTGGGCTACGTGGCCGACAGCGAGTGAGGTCTTCTGAGCGGGAGACGCCTGTGATATGAGGCGCCGGTGCCGTTCGTGAATGACAAGCGGCTGTTTCTCCGCCTTGGCGACAAGGTCAATCACGTCAACTATTCCCAGTGGGGTGAGGGCGTGGTGGTCGAGGAGATGACGTCGATCGTGCCGGGCGGGACCTGTTTGGTGCGCATCCAGTTTCAGGATGGCCGGCAGCGGACGTTCGGCAACGACATGGACAACGAGAGTTGCTGCTACTACTTTGGCGTAAAGAAAATGTGGGACCTGGATGCGGAGGTCTTCGAGGCGAGCACGCGCGCGGGGCGACGCGGCGGCCCGCGCCGGCTCACGTCGCGCTGACACTCAGGCGCGCGCAGAGATCGTGCGACTGTGCGCGATTCCTGCGGGCGAGAGATAGTCGACGAGATACTTGCGGAAGGCTTTGAGCGCGGCGTTGACGTCGTCAAACAGTTCTTCCCGCACCCAGTCGCCGTCCACCCAGCAATCAAACGATGGTGCTTCACCCAGCGCCAGTTCGAGCAGCCGCTCGCCGATCGGCGTGCCGGTCACCAGCACACGGATCGTCCGACCCGAATCCACAATCAGGCCGCGCGCGTAGCCGGGCAGGGCGATGAGTTGCTTGAGTCGATCGAGTTCACGCTGCGGGTAGGTGGTCTCGGCCAGCTGCACGTACTCCCAGCCACCATCGGGCGGACTCGCCTGCTGCAACAGCCTGAGATTGTTGTCCGTGAGGTGATCGAGGGCGCGGCCCTGTTCGAAGTCGTGTGCGACCGTAAAGAAACTGGTACCCGCAGGTCCGGCCGGGCGCACGACCTTGGGGCGCTGTTTGGGGGTGGTCTCGACCCACCAACGATCGACCACCTTTGCCGGCGACTTGGCGTCGGGCGACTTGTCGGCCATCGCCTAGCTCGCCGCCCGTTTTTTGTGGCGCGCCCGTCCGTTGGTCGGCGGGTGATAGCCGTTCGTGCGGACACCATTGGCAGCGATACCGCGCGTCATGCGGAAGGCGAAGGTGTCAGCCTTACGTTCGGCGTCAGACCAAAATACGTAATGCCCCATTTCGTGGAAGACCATGTTGACCCACTGGCGCTCGGAATTGTACTTGCGCCCATTCTTCCAGTTTTCCGGATGCACCAGATGGATCTTGCCGTCTTCGTAGGTTTTGCCTGCGGTGCGACCCCAGTCGATGTACTCGAACCACTCGATGCTTGGTCGCTTGAGGTTGAAGAACCGACACAACGCACCGACGGCGCGATTGAAGTCGGCCGTGCGGTGGGCTTGAAAAAATACACTCAGCGATCGATGAATCGCCCGCCGTTCCTTCAGCGGCGGCAAGATCATGCGCATTGACCGGACTCCGTAATTCCCGACGCCTTGAACCCGACGACGGCGCCGGACAATAGTGTCGCGCAGCGCGATTGTCAATCCAGCGTCGGGCAACGTGGTGAGCGCCAAGTCTACGATATTTCACCTTAGAAAACATTATCATGCGTAGCATCACCTCAATGGATTGTTGAAGATGGAAATCTGTCGAACAAGCGGTGGGAAGAGGGAGTTTGTTGCGGGCATTCGAGCATCTCCGCTTGCACCAACGCCCGTACGGTACATTTGCCGAGCCGCACTCGGCCGAATTCGCTCTCGACGGGTCGCAGCCGGTCACTGCGCTCGCTCGATGCGCACGGCGCAGAACTTGAACTCGGGGATCTTGCCGAATGGATCGAGGGCATCGATGGTGAGGACGTTGGCCGCGGCTTCGCGGAAATGGAAGGGAATGAACACACTTCCCGGCGCCGTCCGTTCACCGGCGCGCACCTTGATGGTGATCGCGCCGCGTCGCGAGCTGATGCGGGCAAGATCGTGCTCGTCGAGGCCGAGGTTGCGCAGATCCGCGGGGTGAAGTTCGGCGTACGCTTCCGGCTCCAGTGCATCGAGCGCTTTCGAGCGGCGCGTCATCGTGCCGGTGTGCCAATGCTCGAGGAGGCGACCGGTGTTGAGGACGTAAGGGTACTGGTGGTCCGGCAGCTCCTTCGCCGGCGCGAACTCGGCGGGAACGAACTTGCCCTTGCCGCGGGGAAACCGCTCTGTGAAGAGTACCGCGGTGCCCGGTTCGGTGGGCGACGGGCAGGGCCAGAGCATACCAATCGAACCGAGTCGTTCGTAACTCAGGCCGGCGTAGCTGGGCGTGAGCGAGGCCATCTCGCGAAAGATCTCCTCGGGGTTCTGATAGCGCATCGGATAGCCCATGCGCGTCGCGATGTCGCAGAGGATTTGCCAATCGGTGCGCGCCTGTCCCGGCGGCTCGATGGCCTTGCGGCCGAGCTGCACGCGGCGATCGGTGTTGGTGTAAGTGCCCTCCTTCTCGGCGAAGCTGGTCGCCGGGAGGATGACGTCGGCGAACTCCGCGGTCTCGGTGAGGAAGATGTCCTGCACCGCGAGAAAGTCGAGAGCTGCGAGCGCCTTGCGCACCTTGTTGGTGTTCGGATCGCTGAGGAAGGGATTCTCGCCCATCATCAGCATGCCGCGAATCGTGCCGGCCTGCGCGGCTGTCATGATCTCGACCACGGTCAGACCGGGATTGGGATCGAGCGCCACACCCCATGCCCGCTCGAAGCGGCGGCGCACCGCCGGATCCTTCACGGACTGATAGTCGGTGAAGACCATCGGGATCAGGCCGACGTCGGATGCGCCTTGCACGTTGTTTTGGCCGCGCAGCGGATGCAACCCGGTGCCCGGCCGGCCGATGTTGCCGGTCATCAACGCGAGTGAGATGAGGCATCGCGCATTGTCCGTACCCGTGGTGTGTTGGGAGATGCCCATGCCCCAGAAAATCATTGCGCAACGCGCGCGGCCGTAGCAGCGCGCCACGGTCTCGATGATGTCGGCCGGCACGCCGGTGATGCGTGCGGCGACATCGGGTGGATAGTGCTGCACCGTTGCACGCAGCGCTTCGAAGCCTTCGGTGCGGTCACGCACGAAGTCAGCGTTTATCAATCCGTCACGAATGACGACGTGCATGAGGCCGTTGAGGAGCGCGACATCAGTGCCGGGCTTGAAGCGCAAGTAGTAGTCGGCGTGATCCGCGAGCGGCGGGCGGCGCGGATCGATGACGATCAACGTCGAGCCACGTTTGGCGGCGGCCTTCATGAACGTCGCGGCAACTGGATGGTTCTCGGTGGCGTTGGCTCCGATGACGAGTACCACGTCGGCAAGGGCGACGTCGGCGAACACGTTGGATACCGCGCCCGAGCCGATCGTCTCCATCAGCGCGGCGACCGACGACGCGTGGCACAGCCGCGTGCAGTGATCGACGTTGTTGGTGCCGAACACTGCGCGTACGAGTTTCTGAAAGATGTAGTTGTCCTCGTTCGAACACTTGGCCGATCCGAAACCGGCAAGCGCACCACCGCCGTGGGTGTTTTTGATCGCGCGCATGCGACTGGCGATCAGATCGAGCGCTTCGTCCCACTTCGCCGCGCGGAATGCGGGCAGCACATCATCGTAGTTCACCAGTCCACCGGGCCGGCCCGCACGTTCGTCGCCGCGCACCTCCGGAGAGAGCGCACCCTTCGGGTAGTGATCGCCGCGGCGGATCAACGGCACGGTGAGGCGCTGCGGGTGGTGTGCGTAGTCGAATCCATAGCGACCCTTCACGCACAACCGGCCCTGGTTCACGGGGCTGTCCGCGCGTCCCGACACTTGCACGAGCGCGCCGTCGCGTACGTGGTACTGGATCGCGCAGCCGACGCCGCAGTACGGACAGACCGAATCGACCACATGCTCTGGGCCACGTGCAAGCGAGTCCGCCCGCGGCTGCGTAAGCGGCTTATCGATCAATGCGCCGGTTGGACACGCAGCGGCGCATTCGCCGCACGAGACGCAGGTCGAGTTGCCCATCGGTTGACCGAGGTCGAAGGCAATCCGTGTATCATAACCCTTCCCGGCACGGCCGATGACCTCGTTCGATTGCACTTCGTCGCAGGCGCGGATGCAGCGGTCGCACAGAATGCACGCGCGGTGGTCGACGGCAATCACGGGCGACGAGGTGTCGTAGTGGTCGTGCCAGGCGCGTGCGGCGAAGCGCGGCAGACCTATGCCGAGATCGCGGCCGAGGTACTCGAGTGCGCAGTTGCCGACCTGTTCGCGGGCGCACGGCGATGGGTGATCCGCGAGCAGCAGCTCGACGAGCGTACGACGCGCGCCCAGCACCGACGCAGTGGCGGTACGCACGACCATGCCGTCCTCCACAGGGCGGACGCAGGCGGCTTGGAGTGTACGCGCGCCTTGCACCTCGACGGTGCACACACGGCACACGCCGACGGGGCGTAGCTGCGGATCGTGGCAGAGTACGGGAATCCGAATGCCCGACTGCTGGGCGGCGGCCCAAATCGTCGTGCCGGCAGTAACGTCGAGAGCGTGGCCGTCGATGGTGAGCCGAATCATGCTCATCGGCACACGCCGGTGGGGCAACGGCCGTGAAGGTGCGCGTCGACTTCGTCGGGAAAGTGCTTCAGCACCGACAGCAGCGGATTCGGCGCGGCTTGGCCGAGCCCGCAGATCGACGTGGCTTCCATCACGGTCGCCAACTCACGCGCGAGCTCAAGGTCGGCGGCGCGCGCGACGCCGCGGGCCAGCGCCTCCGCCAGTCCGACGAGTTTCTCCGACCCGACGCGACAGGGGACGCATTTGCCGCACGACTCGTTGCGAAAGAACCGCAATCCGTTGAGCGCGGCGTCTACCATGCATGTACCCTCGGCGAGCACGATGACCGCGCCGGAACCGAGCATCGAACCGGCGGCGGCGAGCGGTTGAAAGTCGAGCGCGACGCTGCTGCATTCGGCGGGCAAGAATCCCGACGATGCGCCGCCGGGTGCGAACGCCTTGAGGCGCCGCTGTCCGCTGACGCCGCCGCCGTGCTCTTCGATCAGCTCGCGCACGGTGAGGCCGAGCGGGATCTCATACACGCCGGGGCGTGCAACATGGCCGCTAAGCGCGATGAACTTGCGTCCGGATGCACCGTTGCAGCCTTGCTGGGCAAACCACGCGCCGCCGCGCGTCAGGATCGTCGGCACCCACGCGAGGGTCTCGACGTTGTTGATGAGCGTGGGCTGGCCCCACAGGCCGATCACCCCGGGGAATGGCGGGCGATTGCGTGGCTCGGCGCGCTTGCCTTCCATGGCTTCAAGCAGTGCGGTTTCCTCACCGCAAATATAGCCACCGGGGCTATCGAAGATCTCGACGTCGACGGTGCGCTCGGAGCCACACACGGACGCTCCCACCGCATTCGCGTCGCGTGCGGCCGCCAACGCGGCAACCAATCGTTCGCGTTGGCGGGCGTATTCATGACGCAAGAAGATGTACGCCTTGCGCGCCCCGACGGTGAGCGCGGCGATGACCAGGCCTTCGATGATCAGGTGCGGGTAGTGTTCGAGCAGGAACCGGTCCTTGAAAGTTCCGGGCTCGCTCTCGTCGGCGTTGCACACGACGAACTTCTCCGCAGCGTACGCGGCACGTACCAGCTGCCACTTGCGCGCCGTCGGAAAACCAGCACCGCCGAAGCCGCGCAGACCACTGGCGTCGAGCTCTTTGATGGTGGACTCTGGATCGCTCGCGGCAACGACGCGGCGCAGCGTGGCATAGTGCTGGTCGGTGGCGTAAGGATCAATGAAGTGAGCACTCGAGTACGCGGCGATCGCAGGGGTACCGGCGAGATTCGCGAGTGCGGCGACGGCGTCTTGTGAATTGATCCCGCCGTAGGCGAGATCACCGACAGCGACCGCGGCGGGCTGGTCGCACAATCCGAGACACGAGGAGGGCGACACGCGCTTGCCAGCCGCGCGCAGGGTGTCAAGCAAGCCCGGCTCGGCCAGATGACAGCTGAGATCGCCGCAGACGCGGATCTCGTCAGTTCGTGACGATTTGAGATGGGGGAAAAAGGTCGTGAGGCTGTGCAGGCGGTGAAGCGGCGTCAGTGTGCGGCGACTCAGATCCCGCAGCGCGTGATCGGGTGCGGGGGCGTCGGCGAGCCGGCGAAGTTCTTCGAGGAGATGCGCATCGGACGCGCGGTGCTTGTTCACGCCCGCATTCTGGCAACGTCGCCGGAATGGAGCAAGCGAGGCGCGCCAGCGGGATAGAATGTCCGGGTGCGCTCCGCTATCATCCGTTCGCAATGATTCCAGTGATTGTCGATTTTGGCACGCTCAGTGTCTTCGGCGTCAAGCTCCATCTCGCCATCTACAGCTACGGGATGATGATGGCGATGGCGTTTCTTACGGGAGCCTATCTCGTTGGTCTGGAACTGAAGCGTAAGGGCCTGCCGGAGAGCGCCGCGTCGACGCTGGTGTTCTGGGCGGCAGTGGGCGGATTGATCGGCGCGCGGTTGCTGACAATCTTCGAAGAGTTTTCGGAGTTCCTGCACGACCCAGTGCGATTCATCTTTACCGGCGCCGGCTTTGTCTGGTACGGCGGGCTCATCGGCGGATTCGTCGCCGTGACGCTGGCGATGCGCCGGTTGAAGCTGCCGTTTTTGCAGACCGTCGATTGCATCGCGCCGACGTTGGCGCTTGGACATGCCATCGGGCGTATCGGTTGTCAGCTCGCGGGCGACGGTGACTGGGGGGCGGTGTCGACGCTGCCGTGGGCGATGGCGTACCCCAATGCCATCGTCGGATGGAACTATCCGCCGGGCGTGCGGGTGCATCCGACGCCGATCTACGAGACCATTGCCTACACAGTGGTATTCGGAATTCTCTGGTCGCTCCGCAAGCGCCCGCACCGCGATGGTGCCTTGTTTTGGTGGTATCTGGTGCTGGCGTCCAGCCTGCGATTTCTGGTCGAGTTTGTGCGCATCAATCCGCCGGTTGCAGGAACCCTGACGCAGGCGCAGGTCATCAGCATCGTTTTAGTATGCATCGGCGTGTGGCGACTGATCGTTGCGTGGGCGCCGAGCGCCGGAGGACGATCGGCAGTGCGGTCGGCTTCATGATCAAGCGCTGGGGCGCGCCGCTGAGCATCCTGGTGGCCGGCTTGGCGGCGGCGGCGTATGTCCAGGTCGGACAGGGAAAGCGTAGCGGGTTTCCCGCGCCCGACTTCACCCTCCCGGACTTGAGTGGGCGCGTCTATCGGCTATCCGACTTCCGTGGCAAGGTGGTGTTTCTCAACGTCTGGGCGACATGGTGCCCGCCGTGCCGGATGGAGATGCCGTCGATGGAGACGCTCTATCGGCGCCTCAAGGGCCGCGACTTCGTCATGCTCGCGGTCAGTCAAGACGAGGATGGCAGCGCGTCGGTGCAACCGTACGTCGAGCAGGCGGGGCTGACGTTTCCGGTTCTTGTCGATCCGAAGGGAGTGGTCTCGCGGCAGTTTGGCGTGACCGGTTATCCGGAGACGTTCGTGATCGATCGCCAAGGGCGCGTCATCGAACACACGATCGGTCCAGAGAATTGGGAGACAGAGCAGAGCTACCGCTACTTCGTGAGACTGTTGCAGTCCGATGCCGGTGCAAGCCAGGCCCGTGCAGACCAACCGACCACCGGCGGGTGATTCGCGCCGACGGCGTGATGCGCCGCGCGGTGGACGAAAAGCACCCCGGTGCCTTGCCTCGTGGATTGCGATTGCCGGGTGTTTGCTCTCCGCGCCCGGTCAGGCGGGGACAAAGGGAACGTTCGCGATTGATTACGTCGTAACCGTTTCAGCGGACGACACGAAGACGGCGCAGATCCGCTGGGAACTCTCCGGCATCGACGAGATCGATGATCTGCGCCTGCGGTTTCCTAGCGACCGATTTGACGGATTCGCCGGCAGCGGAGTCCTTGAACAAAGCGCCGGCTACGTTCGGTGGGTACCTGGTGGACCCTACGCGCACTTGAGCTACCGCGTTCGCATTGACCATCGGCGCGGACGGCAACAGCGCTACGACAGTTACGCAGCGACCGATTGGATCGTGACGCGCGCGCGTGATCTGTTTCCGCGCACACTGGTCAACTACACGCCGCGGGGTAAGCAGGCCCCGAAATCACGGGCACGGCTCATCTTCCATCTGCCCGACGGTTGGCACAGCGTGACGCCGCACGAGCCCGCAGGGGCCGACACGTTTCTGCTCTCTGAACCCGGGAAGGTGTTGGATCGGCCGCGGGGTTGGTTCGCGTTGGGCCGGCTGGATGTTAGCCGGCAAGAGATTGCAGATGCGATGGTGCTGGTGGCGCGTGCGCCCGGGTCGACGCTGGATACCGCCGGACTGTTTCGCCTGTACGACCGGACGCTGCCGCTGTTGCGCAGGCTGCTTCCGCAGCCGAGCGATAGGATTTTGGTCGTCAGTGCTCCCGACCCGATGTGGCACGGCGGCGTGAGTGGTGCGGGTTCGTTCTTTCTGCACGGTGATCGCCCACTGCGAACGCCTGACAAGACGTCGCCGTACCTGCACGAGATGTTTCATGTCTTACAGCCCTTCAAGCCGGCCGCTGATGCGGATTGGATCGAAGAAGGACTGGCGGAGTACTACTCGATCGAGTTGCAGCGCCGTACCGGTCTACTCGACGCGACCGACTTTATGCACGGCCTTGAGTACCTGCAGCGCTACGGCTTGTGGCGGGTCGACCTGACGAAACAACAGGACAATGCGGCGACAAATAACAGCGCCCCGCTGATCATGTACGCGTTGGATCGGCGCATTCAGCGTGCAACCGCCGGTAACCGGCGCCTCGACGATGTGGTGACTGCGCTGGCGCGCGCAGGTGGGGTCGTTGACACGGCATGCTTTCAGCGGGAGGCCGAACGGGTCGCGGAGCGCAAATTCGGAATGTTCTTTCGCCGCCACGTGATCGAGGGCAACCCCCC
>JBGOUW010000672.1:0-2534 GCA_041477755.1 Binatia bacterium | reverse complement strand
GCTCCATGATCCGGCGTTGATTCCGCCGCTCGAAGAGTTGCGTGAGGATACTGACCCGCGCGTGCAACGCGCCGCGACGTGGGCAGCGCAAGCGCTCAAAGAGCCCGCTGTCGTGACCACCGGTGCCGCCAGAGCGGCAAGCGCACCCATAAGGAACCCGGGGTGAATCGTCACGCGCGATCGTGGCTGCCGACGGCGTCGATCCACAGTTGCGTCCGTCGACGAACGCCGCTCTGCTTGAAGGGAATGAGACGCGCATGCATAATTGCCGCGTGTGGTACTCCCGGAGTCCGGCTTTCTTCCAGTGATCGGCCAAGATGAGAAGGTGACTGAAAATGGGAGCATCGACAGGACAATCGACCGGCGCGAAGGGAAGAGGAATGTCGCTTCGCGTCGCGGGCTTTGTTGCGGTCGTCCTGATCGTGATTGAAGCTTCTGCTACGCCCGCCCACGCGTACGTCGATCCCGGTACCGGTGGACTCATTCTTCAGTTGCTGCTCGGCGGAGTGGCTGGCGCCTTGGTGATAGTGAAGCTCTACTGGGAAAAATTGATCGGGGTGTTTCGCCGAGGCAAGAAAGCGGATTCAGCTCCGCATGGGCAGGACTCGACCGAGGATCGCGAGTAGTTCGGGTTGAACACACAAATCGATTACGATCGCGGATCGTTCAAGGATCCGGGTGGCCGCGTGTTCCTTCATCAGGGGCGCGTATTTCGGACGCTGAGCGCTGCCAGTCGTACGGAGTTCGACGCGCTCGTGCGGTCAGGGCTCTACGCCGCACTCGCCGGAGACGGGCAGCTCGTGCCGACGACGCTCGGTTCCGCGGAGAGCGCGGGTTTGCAACCGGACACGGTGGGTGAATTCGTCCTCGAGCACGAGAGAATCCCATTTGTAACGTACCCGTACGAGTGGTCCTTCGAAATGCTGCGCGACGCGGCGCTCTTGACCCTGACCATCATCGAGCGCTCGCTGGACCGTGACTTCATCTTGAAAGACGCGACGCCTTTCAACGTGCAGTTTCGTCACGGCAAGCCGGTCTTCATCGATATTCTGTCGTTCGAGCCCTATCGTGCGGGCGAGCCCTGGGTGGGGTACAGCCAATTTTGCTCCACGTTTCTCTACCCGCTCATGCTGGCGGCTTACCGCCGCGTAGAGTTCCAATCGTGGCTTCGCGGCACGCTCGGGAGTCTGAGCAGTGGCGACATGAGCCGGCTCTTCGGGTGGCGCGATGTGCTGCGGCCCGGCGTGCTGGTCCACGTGAAACTCGCAGCGCGCCTTCAACGCAGTTTCGAACAGACCGATGTCCAGCTCGCGGGACGATTTGCAGACGTCCGGTTCTCGAAAGACACGATCCGCGCGAATGTGAATCGGCTGCGCCGAACGATCGCCAAGCTCCGGTACGATCCACCACAGTCACATTGGGCACGCTACAGCTGCGAGAATACGTACAGCGCTGAAGACGAGCGAGCTAAGATCGCCGCATTGGAAGAAGCGCTGGCGAGGGAGCGGCCCAGTCGCGTATGGGACGTAGGGTGCAACACAGGGGCGTATTCGGATCTCGCCGCGCGTTTTGGCGCGGAGGTGGTTGCCATCGACGCAGATGCGGCCAGCATCGATGAGCTGTACCGGGCGCAGAAGAGCGGGCGGCGATCGGCGAAGATTCAGTGTGTGGTCGGTGACATCACCAACCCATCACCCGCGATGGGGTGGGCGCTTGCGGAGCGCGGCACGTGGCGGGCACGTGGCCAGGCGGATTTCGTGATCGCACTGGCCTTGGTGCACCACATAGTCATCTCGGGCAATATTCCGGTGGAGGAGTTTGTGTCGCACCTGCGAACGCTGGCACCGGCGGGGATTACGGAATTCGTGACGAAGGCTGATCCGCAAGTGAAGCGGTTGCTAGCGAGGCGGCGCGACGTGTTTGCGGACTACGAGCTTGGCCGATTTCGGGAGGCCCTGGCGCGGCATTTCACCATCACAAAAGAGCAGACGAGCGGCGCCGGCACACGCGTACTGTTTCAGCTTGGGCCGCGCGATGGAGTGACAACGTGACGCGGCCTGCGTCGGCTAGGTTCTCCACAGTCGCGGCGCTTTCGGCGGCGTTGTTCACTCCGACCGTTGTTTTCGTCAGCGCGGCGAACAACGTCATCTTACGCAACCTGCTTGACCTGCCCTACAATTGGGAGACCGTCGCGCGGTTCCTGCACGCTTATGGATACAGCCTCCTCGCGACTGTACCGGTCTTCGCATTGGCGATTCGCTGGCGCGCGTTCGCGTTCGTGGCGCGTGCCATTCTCATGATCGGGGTGTCGGTCATACTCTTCGACTCAATCGCTGGGCTGACGCAGTCGAGGGTGACAGACATTCGCATAGCGGGACTGCTCGACATCGGTGGTCTCGCGGTCGCGATCCTGCTTGTGTCTCTGCCTCGCTTTCGCGTTCTCCTGCAGGTGTTCGCTGTCATCGCGCCGGTCTTGCTGCTCAACGGAGTGGTGAGCCATGCGCGGACGATCTGGCGGGTGCAGGCGTCGCTCG
>JBGOUW010000631.1:0-2742 GCA_041477755.1 Binatia bacterium | reverse complement strand
CGTCGCCGAGTTCTTCTGCGGTATAGGCGAACTGCTCGTTGCCCTCCGCGATCGTCGGCCACCAATCGCGCAGCCGCTCGGCCACCTCGGCGGCGCGTCCGGGGGCGAATTCGTACGGGCGTGCCATGAACACGGACCGAAGCACGCCGACGAAGCTCTCGGCAGACTCGGCGCGTGAAGCAGCCTGGAGATCGGGCCGAGACGGAATCGTCTGCAAGCGATGCGAGGCGATACGGAGTTCTCCGGCGCACAGATCGAAAGTACGATAGGCGTGCGGATAGCCGGCCAACGACGAGGTGACAATGTTGTGCAAGCCCGCCTCGGCTTTGACATCTTGAATGTGTAAATGTCCGGAGAGTGTGATGCGCACACCGTGGCGATGCAGAATCGTTTTGAGCGCGGCCGCGTTGCGAACGTGAAACCACGAGAACAGCTCGCTCATCGATTCGCCCGGAACGTGATCGATGATGCTGTGGTGCAGCATCACGATCGGCTCGCGCCCACTGCCGCGCTCTCGACCGAGGTCGTCGTCGAGCCACGTGAGCACGTCGGCAGGGATCTCGCCGTAATCATACTCGGGGGCGGGCGAACAGAGACCGATGAGGTGGACGTCGGGTGTCGGATTCACACTGTAGGCTAGGCGTGTCGGCGAGTCGAAACCGAAATCGCCGTAGCAGCGCGGGAATTCGTGTACAGTCAGGCCGCGAACAGCGGGATCGAGATAGTGCGGCGGCCGCAACTTCGCGGGGCGCGGCTGGTCGTGATTGCCAGGGACGCAGAACACGGGTCGCCGAAAGCGGGAAAGCAGCTCGCGCGCCTTGTCGTGATTGTAAGGCTCGGAGTCCTTCGTCAAGTCGCCGGCAACCAGGATGAAGTCGAGATCGGAATCGGCGTTGATGGCGTCGAGCGCGGCTTCAAGTAGCTCGACGCTCTCCACATACATCGTGGGCTCGGTTTCGATGACGGGCGCCCGCCAACCGGTGTCGGGGTTCGGGACCGTGACGTGCGGATCGGCGATCAGAGCGAAGCGAGCCATGTCGGCGGTTGCAGAGCGATGGAGCGAGCGGCGGCGGGCAACGCGGCGGTAGGGCAGGGCGTGCCCCACCGCCATCGCAACAAGTTAGTGTCCCGACTCGATTAGGTGCGCGATCTGAAACCAGTCTTCAGTCACGCCGGACTTCTCGCCCAGATTGAAAAACCAACCCTCGGAAGTCACCTTCTGACTTGGCAGGGCCGCACGAGTGGCGTGCTGCAACTGGATGTCCACCATCACGATGGATGGGACAAATCCCATGTCGTCCTCATAGACCGACAACTTGGCACCATCGAACGGCTTTTTCTTGTAGCTGAACTCGTTGACCCAGATCTTCCACAGCGATCCGGCGCGATCGTAGATGTCGGAGTAGGGCACCACCCAGGCTTCCTTGTCGATGAACATGACGCGCTTGGAGTAGGCATACTGCGGCAGCTTGGAGACGCCTTCGATCACGTAAACCTGGCGCTTCTCCCAAACGTCGTCGAACATGAAGTCGGCCGCGCCATCGCCCCATTTTACCGGGTAGTGCTCGGCGTGCATGCACCCGAGGATGGTCTTCTCGCCGAGCAGCTTCCAATCCATCCAAGCGATGTGGCCGCTGTAGCCGTAGTAACTGTCGACATCGGTATCTTGGCCGAACAGCGCGTCGGAACGCTGCGAGGTCGAGAGGCGCCGTACCCGGCGCAGGTTGGGCAAATAGAGCCAGCTATCATCCTGTTTGGCGGGATCGAGATAGCGAATGCTAGTAGCGCCCACACCCTTGAGATCGAAGGGTTCCAGAAATGGGTGCAACGACTCGCGATAGCGAACGCCGTCGGGGTTGGGTCGCTCGGGTTTCGGGTCCACGTACAGGCGGCCGTTGTAGAAGAGGCGCCGGAAGTGATCGAGGATGAAGTGGCGCTCGATGCCCATTCCCTGCGCACCGGTGCCGACCGGACCGGTGTCGGCGTCGAATTCACGCAGATCAACATCGTCGGTGGTCAGCGGCTTGTAGTCGTAGTTCCACATGATCTTCAGGGCGGCCTTTGGATCGTTGACGTCGATGTTCGGGAACGGGAGCCCTTCGACGTAGTTTTCCAGCCTCAATCCATCGGCGGAGAGTCGCACCTGGCTGGAGTATTTCTCGGTGGCCTCTTTGTATGCGCGCGGCCACTCGATCTTACGCGGGTCGATGATCTTCATCTTCATGCCGTGACGCACCACCCACTCGAGACCCGGCGAGATGAGATCCTTCGCCTGGTCGACGTTTGCGGCGGTCACGACGTCACCCGCTTTAACGTCGGCGCCTGCCGCTGTTGAGAGTAGTAGCCAGCTCACGCTCACTGCCGCAAACACGGCCAGTTCTCGCTGCCTCATACGAACCCTCCTTCCCGAATAGATGGCCTACTTTGCATCAGTTCGACTGTCCATGGCAAGAGGCGAATTGATCGGCGCGGCGGAAGCTCGGGAGCGTGATGGTCGCTCACGGTGCGCTAGTGTGCCTCGCGCCGCCGTCGCACCGCAGCGAGCAGCGCGCCGAACATCATGGCGAAGCCGCGCCCGCCGCTTGCTCCCGCAATCGCACAGCCACCGTTTTGACCGTGAACGCTCAAGTCGATGCCTGCCGGCGGCGTGTGCTCGCCCGGTGTGGGTGGCGCGGGCGTTCGCGTGGGGCGCGGCGTTGGAGGCGGGCGCGTAAAGGTTGCGGTCGGCGTGGCCGTCGGCTT
>JBGOUW010000027.1:0-17596 GCA_041477755.1 Binatia bacterium | reverse complement strand
CGGCGAAGTCTCTCGCTCGCCGCGCTGGGCAATCGCCTTCAAGTTCAAAGCGCAACAAGCACGCACGCGCGTCAAGAACATCCTCGCCTCGGTTGGACGTACCGGGGCGCTTACGCCCGTCGCTGAGCTCGAACCGGTGCCAGTTGGTGGTGTGACCGTCTCCAACGCGTCGCTGCACAACATGGACGAAGTCGAGCGCAAAGACGTGCGCATAGGCGATATCGTGATCATCGAGCGCGCCGGCGATGTCATTCCCTACGTCGTCGGTGTCGTCACCAGCGAGCGCACCGGCAAGGAGCGCAAGTTTCACATGCCCGCGACCTGTCCCGTGTGCGGCAGCAAAGTCCTGCGCGAGGAAGGCGAGGCCGCGTACCGTTGCATCGGCATGAACTGCCCCGCCAAGCTGCGTGAAACAGTCCGGCACTTTGCCTCGAAGTACGCCCTCAACATCGACGGCCTTGGCGACAAGTTGGTCGCGCAGCTGATCGACAAAGACCTGGTAAAGGACGTCTCAAATCTCTACGATCTTACCCCAAAAGATCTCATAGATCTGGACCGCATGGCCGAGAAGTCGGCGCAGAACATCGTCGATGCGATCGCCGGCAGCAAGCACACCACTCTGGCGCGCTTCATTAGCGGGCTCGGGATTCCGCAGGTCGGCGAGCACATGGCCGCGGTGTTGGCAGAGCAGTTCGGCAGCATCGACGCGTTGCAGCGTGCAACCGAAGAAGACCTGCTCGCGGTGCGCGACATCGGTCCCGAGACTGCGCGCGAGATTCGGGCGTTCTTCGATCAGAAGGACAACCACGCGGTGATCGCACGGCTGCTTCGCGCGGGAATCAAATTCGCCCCGCAACAACGCTCGCGCGGCACGAAGCTCAGCGGAAAAACCTTCGTCCTCACCGGCGCGCTGTCGATGCCGCGTGACGAGGTCGTTCGCCTAATCGAGGCCCAGGGCGGAAAGATTACCGGCAGTGTGTCGAAGAAGACGGATTACGTCGTGGTCGGTGACGAACCCGGCTCGAAATTAGACAAGGCCAAGCAGCTCGGCGTCCGCACGCTCGACGAGCCGGAGCTGCGTGCGCTCGTCGATGCTCAGTGAGCCGATGACCGCCACGCCGCAGTCCGTGTGCCTCGGGCTCTTGATCACCGGACGCGTCCAGGGTGTCGGTTTCCGCTACGCGGTGCTCGATGAGGCGCGTCGCCTCCAAGTGGCGGGCTGGGTACGCAACCGCCGCGACGGCAGTGTCGAAGTGATCGCCGAAGGTTCGCGCGAGCGCTTGGAACAGCTCGCGGTTTGGTGTCACGATGGTCCACGGGGCGCACTGGTTTCGCATGTCGAGACCAGCTGGGGCGAAGCGAGCGGCGAGTTTCACGAGTTTTCCATCCGTCACTAGGACAAGAGGAGCAGATCATGGCAACGCTCAATACCGTTCTCGGTCCGTGCAACGCAGCCGACCTCGGCGTCACCTTGATGCACGAGCATCTGGTGATCGGCTGGCCGGGGTGGGATGCGGATGTGGCCGCGCCAGCGTTCAACCGGAAGGACACAATCAAGCTCTGTGTAGACCACATGCAGGAGCTGAAGGCGCTCGGCATGCGCACGCTGCTCGATCCCTGCCCGATTGATCTTGGTCGCGACGTCGAGCTGGCGGCCGAGGTCGCGCAAGCCACCGGCGTGCGCATCATCTGCGCCACCGGCCTCTATAAGGAAGAGTCCGGCGCCACACCGTACTTCAAATTCCGCGGCCAGTTCACCGACGTGATCAAGGAGATGGCGGAGGGCTTCATCAAAGAGATCGAGGTCGGCATCGGCGCCACCGGCATCAAGGCGGGCGTCATCAAAATCGCCACCGGCGCGCACCAGATCACACCATATGAAGAGAAGGTTATCCGCGCCGCGGCGCGCGCCCACAAAGCCACCGGTGCACCGATTACGACCCACACCGAGGACGGCACGATGGGCTGCGAGCAGCTCGATTTGTTCGACTCGGAGGGTGTTGACTTGAAGCGCGTCATCATCGGCCACTCGTGTGGCAGCGCGGACCTCAAATATCACACCGACATGCTCGACCGCGGCGCCTACCTCGGCTTCGACCGGTTCGGGCTCGACTTCCTCCATCCCGACCGGCTGCGTAAGGCCGCCCTGATTGGCCTGCTCGGCATCGGCTGCGAAAATCAGATTGTGCTCTCGCACGACACCGTATGGTGCTGGCGCGGCCGCTCCCTACCGGTGCCTGAGTCGCAGCTGACGAACTGGAAGCCCACGCACGTTTTCAAGAACATCGTGCCCGCCCTGCGCGACGCCGGCGTGACCAAGGAGAAGATCGACGCGATGTTGATCCACAATCCGCGGCGATACTTCGAAGGGGCGTAGCGCGTCGGTCGGAAAAAGAGGCCTCCACTCTAACCCTCCTCCGCGGCGGGTGATGCCGCAGAGGAGGGAACCTTCACGCACGCTACGTACTAAACTGATCGTCCCAGTGATTCATCCCGCCGCCTTCCGGTTCCCTCCTCCGTGAGCAATCCCGCGAACGGAGGAGGGATAGGGTGGAGGCCGTTCCTATTTCGTTTGCGCTCAAGACGGGTTCGACTTGACGATCCGTGCGTACAACGCGCGCCGCGGGAGATGATGCGTCGCCGCGAGCCGATGAGCAATTTCGGCCGTATGCAGTCCCTCACCCTTGAGCCGCGCGATCGCGGTGTCGAGATCTTCGATTGACGCCACCCGCGCAGCCTTGCCGCCGGCGATCACTAACGTCACTTCGCCCTGCACGCCGGCGCTCGGCAGTTGCGTGAGCACGTCGTTGGCTGCACCGCGGAGAATCTCCTCGAACAGCTTCGTCAGCTCGCGCCCGACGACGACTTCGCGGTCGGCTCCTAGCGCCGCGATCAAATCAGCCAAGCTCTCCGGCAAACGTCGCGCCGCTTCGTATGCAACGATGGTCCGCTCTTCGCCGGCGAGTGTGACGAAAAATTTCCGCCGCGCCACGGCGCGTGCAGGCACGAAGCCCTCGAATACGAAGCGATCGGTCGGCAAGCCACACACGCTCAGCACCGCGGCGACCGCCGAGGGACCGGGAATCGGAACCACCTTGATACCCGCTTCGACCGCCGCACGCACCAAGCGAAAGCCCGGATCCGCGATGCCGGGCGTACCAGCATCAGAGATCAGCGCGATCGACGTGCCGGCTTTCAGCCGCTCGATCAATTCGGGCGCGCGTGCACGCTCGATCTGGTCGTAGTAGCTGATCAGCGGCGTGTGGATGTCGAAGTGCGCCAGGAGTTTGCGGCTGTGGCGAGTGTCTTCGGCTGCGATCAGCTGCACCTCGCGCAAGATTCGCAATGCGCGCGCCGAAATGTCCTCGAGATTCCCAAGCGGCGTCGCGACGACATAGAGCATACCTGGCATCGCTGAGCCTCACATCGTTGGCGCGCGCCCCTGCGAACAACTGACGTCGCAGGTGTCGCGCTTGCCGGCGCACAGCCGCTCACAGGTGTCGGCCGAACCACTGACGCGGCCGGTGGGGTCGGTCATCTTCATGCAACTGGCACGACAGGCCGCGGCCATCTCGATGCAGCTGCGCGCACAGGCCGCCACACCCGCCTCAGTCACATCGGGTGGCCGCGGCGCCGGCGTGGATGCGCAAGCCGCGACAACCAGCAGCCCCCCGAACAACGCGGTCTTCATCACGGCGTCGCCCTACCCGGAACCGATCGGCATGTCGAGTGCAGCCGGCGTGGCGTCATCCGCGACGGCTCGGTACACTGCGGCGCATGCACCCGGTGGCGATTCGTGGCGCGCGCGACGATGACGGGCCGGCGTTGATCGCGCTCATCGGCGCCGTCTTCCATGAGTATCCCCACTGCATTCTCGACGTCGATGGCGAGGCGCCGGAGTTGCGCGCCATCGCCACCACGTTCGACTCCGCTGGCGGGCACTTCTGGGTCGCCGAGCGATCCGGCCACGTGGCGGGCTGCGTCGGCTTCACGCCCGCGCACACCGCCGGCGGCATCGAGCTGCGCAAACTCTACGTCGCCAAGGACGCGCGACGCGTGGGATTGGGGAATCGCTTGTGCGAATTGATCGAAAGCGAAGCGCATCGGCGCACGGCGGCGTTCATCGAACTGTGGAGCGACACCCGTTTCCTCGATGCACACCGGTTGTACGAGAAACGCGGCTACCGGCGTGGGCCGCAGACCCGTGCGTTGCACGACATCAGCGCGAGCGTCGAATACTCCTATCGCAAAGACCTGTAGCCAACTGGCCGCGCAGGGAAGGCTTAGACAACGCCCGTCGGCGTGCGCGTCGGCGGACGCGTAACCGTCGGCGTGCGCGTAAGCGTCGGGCGTCGCGTCATCGTCCGGGTCGGCGTAATTGTGGGTCGCCGCGTATTCGTGGGCGTCGGCGTCACGGTTGGACGACGGGTGCGCGTTCTTGTGCGCGTGGGAACCGGGCTGCGCGTCAACGTCGCCGTAGGCGTCGCGGTCCGCGTCCGCGTCGGCCGCCGGGTGAGGGTGCGGGTCGGCGTGAGAGACG
Organism: Binatia bacterium; assembly: GCA_041477755.1. GTDB lineage: Bacteria > Desulfobacterota > Binatia > HRBIN30 > JACQVA1 > JACOST01. Next base: position 13,056 of record JBGOUW010000027.1, on the reverse strand, counting down.
GCCGCCGGGTGATCGTCGGCGTCACCGTAGTGGTGGGCCGGCGGGTCACGCTCGGTGTGCGGGTCGGCGACGGTCGGCGCGTCGCCGTCACCGTCGGCGGCGCCGTTGACGGCGGTGTCGATGTGGGCGGCGGCGTCAGCGTCTGCGTTGGCGATGGCGTTTCCGTTCGCGTAGGCAGCGGCGTACCGCCATTGTCGAAATTGGTGCGCCACCAGCGCGCGAGATCGCGCAACGCCGCGGGCGGGTTGGTCGGCGGCGGCTGATGCAGCACGGTATCGGTGCGGTTGATGCCGTGACAGTTGGTACACGCGCGGATTTCACCGGGCGGGAAGGTCACCCAGAAGCGCTCGCGCACCACCGGATCGCCGGTGTCAGTCACGAGCTGCCAGGTCAGCGCCCGACGCGCCGGAACCAACGCCGCATAGCTGCCGTCATCGGCGAGCTTGACCGTGCTTGGTGGCGCGCCCGGCAGATCCGGATTCAGCCCATCGTGCAGGAGCTGCGCGATCGGCCTGCGGCCACCGTTGAACTGGTCGTAGCCGCGCACCAGATCGCCTTGGAACAACTGCAGGTACGCGATCTCGGTCGGCGTTGCGCCCGCTTCAGCTGTCTGCGTCGAGCTGCCGGCGATCTTGAGATTGAACTCCTGTTGTCGATCGGCGCGCCGGGTGACGTTGCGGCTGACCATCAGCGCCAGGTTGTTGTCGTGCAGGAAGGCGCGCAAGCGATCGATGCCAGCCTGTCCGCCGAGTTCGTCGCTGAGCACCTGCGTCTCAATCTCGGGCAGCGGACTGAGGTGCCGCGCCGGCCGCGTGCGTGATCGTACTTCGACCGGATCGAGTTCCCACAACCGACCGCTATAGGTCGCTTGCTCGTAGCGCTGATTGTCCCAATACGAAATCGCCTTCGTGATGCCAGCGGGGATCAGTTGCGTACCCGGCGTACGATACGGCGAGCCGGCAGACAGACGGACCAGATGGAAGTCGTAGCGCGACGACAATTGCCCCGACACGGTGCGGTCCTGATACGCCGACGCGGTCTGCACCGCGATCAGACTTCCGTCCGACAACGGCACGGGGTTGCGAAAGTGGCCGGGATGGCTCGCCGGCTGGGTGACGTTGTCCGGCAAGATGCGGCCGGTAAGCGGATCGGTGATGTAGTCCACCTGCATGTCGTCGGCGTTGACGCTTTCGCCGCCGTTGAGGCCGATGAGTTGTCCGGCCGCATGGGTGCCGAACTCCGGTGCGTGGGTGCCGTAAAAGTATCCCGGTCGATTCGGATCCTCCTTGAGTTGCAGCAACAACTCGGCGGTGCGGCGACCGGTCGGCGCGATAAATTCGGGCAGGTTGTCGTTGGCCGAATCGAAGTAGCCCGCCAGTTCGTGGCGCCCGACGTGATTGAGCGTCTCGATGCCGGTGCCGTCTTCGTTGAGTTGCCAAGGGAAGAAGAAGTTGAACTCGTGGCCGTGCTGGAACGATCCGGCCGGTTGCGTGCGCAGTTCGGGGAAGATTTCGGCGCTGGAGTTGAGGGCCTGGGTGCTCGTTTCCGAGGCGTAGTTAAAGGCGCCGTAGCCGAGCGTGCCCTCGGCGTTCTGCTGATCGCGCTGCAAGTGATCCCAACGGGTAAAGATCAGCCGGCCGTCGGCGGCGATGATCGGCGTGAAATCGCCTGACACCGAGTGATCGAGCAGCTGCAGGTCCGAGCCATCGGGATTCATCGACCACAGCCCGGTCACCGTCGCCGTCGACTCGTACTCATCGAGCTGCGGATAGGTGAGCGGATCGCCGCTGCGTGGCCGGTCGGAGGCAAAGATGATGCGATCGTCGGTTCCATAAATCGGCGCGACGTTGTTGCTATTGAGCGGCTGGGGCAACTTGGTGATCTGCACCGTCTCCCCGATTCCGAAACCGGTCACTTCGTAAATCTGCCAGAACACCGCGCTGTAGTCGTTGAGTGTCGTGCCACCGATCACCATGGCGAACAAGGCCTTGGTACCCGACCAATGCACCGAGGGTTCGCGCACCGCGATGTCCGGCTCCGACGTGGTGCCGTAGCCGGCCTCCGCAGTGAGGTTGCGGAGGACACCATCGGCGTAGCGGATGTACAGATCGCCACCGCGCGGCGCCGCCTCGGTTTCGCCATTCTGGTTACCGAAGGTCGAATTCACGGTCGCGAAGTCGGCGCCGAACGGAGGTTGGGTGACGAAGAGAATGACCGGATCGGCGGCGCGCGCAGCATGCGTGTGCAGCATCGCGACTACGATCAATCCGGAAAGGAGCAGCTCTCGTGTGTGGCGTGACATGCGTTCTCCGATGTTACGGCGTCGTCTCATGCGCTCGTCCTATGCCATGAGCAAGCCACCATCCGGAGCAAGACACAGACCGCCCGAGCAAGACACAGACCTCACTTCGCCGACTCGCGCGCCTCCCGTCGCCACTGCGCCAGTCCGGTGCTCACACGTCGCTTCGGTGCCGGGCGCCACTGCCGTGATCGCCGGTGCCGCGCTGCGCTCTATGGCAGCTGCGTGAACTCGACGTCGAGCAGATCGAACGATTCCCAGTCGGCCGCATCGAAGTGCCACCACTCGGTCGGCAACCCGACGAAGCCGGCGCGCGTCATCACCAATTCGAGCAAGGCGCGATTGGCAATGATCGGTGCCGGCAGCTGCATGTAGTCGCGGTGTGCGCGCTCACTGAAGTCGTCGAAGTCGGTCGGCATCGCGGCCGCTTTGCCGTCTGCCATTGTCAGCGTCAGGTCGATCGCGGCGCCGCGGTTGTGGCGCGAACCCTTGGCGGGATTGGCGACGTAGCGCTCATCGGGCACCAGCGCCCACATCTGTTTCTGGACGGACAGCGGCCGGTAGCAGTCGAACACCTGTAGCCCGCGCCCCACGCGCTCCAGCTCGACCTGCGCCCGGCTCAGCTTCTCCGCCACGGCTCGGCGCAGGAAGCACTTCGCCCGCGGATAGAGAACTCGATGGGTGAAGTTGTCCGACCTCGCGTAGCGGATGTCGAGGCGAATGTGCGGATTAATCGTCTCTATGTCGACAAGATCGGTCGAGGATGCATACGCGGCTCGCCCCAGAGCCAGGCACAGCCAAAGCGTCGCAGCGTGCAGCCACAGCGTCATTGCTAGCCCTCACCCTGACCCTCTCCCAGAGGGAGAGGGAACCGGAACAGCATGGGCCGCTCACCAAAGGCTCTGACGTAGGCGGCATCGCTGAGGCGTAGTGCGGTACAGAAGCGCGCGCGCTCGTTGTCGCGTTCGCGATCGAGGCGCTCGCGCAGCCGTTCGATCAGCACAGGCTCGGCGTCGAGACCAGCGGTAACGTCGGCCAAAGAGATGTTGTGTACTTCGGCCAACAGACACATTGCGAAGTAGTCGAGTTGGCTCGTGTTCGGTTTGTGCCGCCACGCGTCGACAGCAGAGAGACAGTCGGTGGTTCCGGCGAGGAAGGTCAGTGCCGGCTCTGCATCCGCCAGCGCAACCGGATGCGGAGTGTAGTGCGGCGACGCATAGCCCACCGACGCGAACAGCGCTTCGCGGTACTTTGCGCGATCGAAGTGACTGACCTCCAGGTGTTGCCAGAGATACGCCGCGACGCCCTGCCCCGCCGAGTTGGCGCGCGCCATCAACTGATCGGTCGCATGGTAGCCTTCGCGCACCGCCACGCGCCGGAAGTCCTCCAGCGAGATGGTGAGTGCGAGCGCATCGATTCCATCACGTCCATCGCGCGACTCGTCGACGTGGCTTGCGCCGATCGGTTCGTTCTCACGGATGGGCTCGAGTATCATCGCCAAGCGATCGCCGTACTGCGAGAGCTTGCCGAATCCGCGGCGGCAGTTGTGCAACCGCACCGGCCGCGCCGCCACCACCGGCAGCGCGCCGAGGCGAGTCAGACCGAAGCCACTCATCAGCGAGCCGTACGCAATCAGCGTGATCGGTGGATGCGCCATGGCTACCCTCTGCTAGCACAAGCCGTCTCCCGTTGTCGCAGAGAGCCGATTGACACGGGCAACGTCGCATCGTACCAGTTCGCCGGGACTACAGTTTTGAGATACTCCGCTTGCGCTACCAGACCTTAATCGATGCGGTCGTCGAGCGCGCTGACCGCGCGCCGCAGAATCGGGCAATCGTCTTCATTGGCGAAGACGGCGCGCGGCAGATCATCACCGCCCAGGCGGTGCATCACGACGCGGGTCTGGCGGCGCGCGCCCTGGCGGATGCTGGCATCGAGCCGGGGGATTGCACCCTGCTGGCCATGCGCTACTCGCATTCGCTCATCGCAGCGTGGTTTGGTGCGCTCTACCGCGGCGCGCTTCCGTCCGTCTTGCCCTACTTGACCGAACGGAACGATCCCGCAACGTACGCCACGCGCGTGCGCGGGTTTGTCGGCGAGGCCGGCGCGCGTGCGGTGATCACCGCACCCGAAGTCGTCGAGCACCTCCGGCCCCTCGTCGCCGCGCTTGGATGCCGGGTACTCAGCAGCGAGCAGGTGAACCTCGGCACTTCGGCTGCGCCCCTAGCCCCGGTGCAGCCGCGAGCGGGTGACCCTGCGTGGCTGCAATTTACCAGCGGCACTACCGGCGGACGCAAGGGTGTGGTCGTGTCCCACGACGCCGTGCTGGACTTCCTCGACGCCTACTGCGACGCGCTCCCCATACATCCGAACGATGTGATGATCAGCTGGCTGCCGCTCTATCACGACATGGGGCTCGTGAGCGGGCTCGTACTCCCACTGTCAATGGAGATTCCCGCGGTGCTGATGTCGCCCGCGTACTGGGTGCGCAATCCGGTGGCGCTGATGCGCGCAATCCACGAGTTCCGCGGCACCCTCTGCAACATGCCGAACTTCGGGTTCGATCATTGCACGCGTAGCATTCGCGACCGAGACCTGGCCGGGATCGATCTGAGTAGCTGGCGCCGGGCCGGGTGCGGCGGGGAGCCCGTGCGGCACGCGACGTTTGAGCGATTCTGGCGCCGCTTCTCCGCTTACGGACTGAGCAAGAGTGTATTTATGGTCGGCTACGGGATGGCAGAGAACGTGATGACGATCACCCAAACGCGCAGCGACCGCTTGCGGGTCGAGTGGATCGAGCGTGACGAGTTGCAGGCCGCCGGGCGGGCCGTCCCAGCCACGCCGGAGTCCGCGGGAGCAATCCCAGTGGTCAGCAACGGCCCACCACTCAACGGAACCGAGATCCGCATCATTGACGCGCAGGGGGTGACGCTTCCGGAGCGTCATCTCGGCGAGATCTTGGTGCGCAGCGGCCACATGATGAGCGGCTACTACCGGCTCCCGGAACTGAGCGCCGTCGTGTTGCGGGACGGCTGGATGCATTCGGGTGACCTCGGGTTCCTTGCGGATGGCGAGTTGTTCATCTGCGGACGCAAGAAGGACCTGATCATCGTCGCCGGCCACAACCTTCACGCCGAAGAGGTCGAGGTGCTCACCGAATCCGTGGCAGGAATTCAACCGGGGCGCGCGGTCGCGTTCGGCGTCATGGACGAGCGGCTCGGTACCGAGAGGCCGGTCGTCGTGTGTGAGCTGCAGCCCGACATCACCGGCGATGACACACGTCGCGTCGACCGCGAATTGCGGCAGCTCGTCTTGCAACAGTTGGACGTCGCCTTGGGCGATGTGCAGTTCGTCACCAAGGGCTGGATCATCAAGACCTCGAGCGGGAAGCTCGCGCGCGCCGCCAATCGCGACAAGTACCTGCAGATGTTCGCCGTGGTCGAGCCATCGTGACCGGCAGCGAGATCCGCGATCAGCTCAAACAGGCAGCCAAACACTTCTCGCTGCACCTGTCGGCACAATGTCGAGACCCGACTCCAGGCCGCTCACTACCGAGCCGTAAGCGATCAACGTGATCGGCGAATGCGTCATCTCGGAACACGGGATCGCACAAGACGCCCGTCACGGTCGCCGGTCAGGTTGACACAGAAGACCATCGCATCGTACCGGTGCGGCGGGTCCTGAGACTCGGAGACATCGCGATGGTTGAAGCGAGAGCGGGTTTACGTTTGACGTGGTCGTCCCTGTTCACGCCGGTGCTTGCGTTCTGCTTGCTGGCCGCCGTGCTCAGCATCGCCGAAGTGATGGCCCGCAGCAACACCGCGCGGACGCGCCTGCCAGCAGCCAGCATCGGGAGTTCCCACCGGCAATTCGAGATTCAGCTGTCCAAACTTGACGCCCTGGTTCGGAACGAGGGGCCACTCGACTGTCTGATCATCGGGAGCTCAGTGGCGTTCTGCGGGATCGACCCACAAGTTGTGAGCGCAGGATACCGCGAACGCGTCGGGCGCGATCTGCGGTGCTTCACCTTCGGCATTAACGGCATGGACGCGACGGTGAGTGGCCTGATGTCGGAAGTGCTGGTGCAGCGCTATCACCCGTGGTTGCTCATCTTCGACACCACCGCAGGCGACTACATTGGGACTGCCAGCCGGCCGGCCCGCGGGTCAGCGGCAATTGAAGCGACGCCATGGGTGCAATACATGAAAGGCACGTGGACCATCACGGGGTGGCTGACCGAGCATTTGTACGCCTATCGCCTCTACCTGACGCACCGCGGCTGGCGGCAATCACGATATTGGCGCGACCTGCTGCATGCGCAACGGATCGAGCAACGCATTTCGGCATACGGCTTCAGTTCTCCGATGCGCTACCGACCTGCGCGCAGAGCACATCAACAGATCCCGGGCGAGTACAACATCAGCCCTGATGCTCGCGAAGGACTCGCACGGATCGCACGACTGCACCAACACGGGCTTCGAGTCATCCTAGTCGAGTCGCCCCTGCAGAAGTCTGCGATTGAGGCGTTACCCCAAGGTGAGCACGCTTACCGCATGTTTGTTGACGCAGTCGAGGCCTTCGCCAGCGCGCAATCAATCCCGTTCTGGCGGACGCGGCCACTCGCTCTCATTCCTGACGACGGCTGGCGGGACGCCCGCCACTTGAACGGCACCGGCGCGCGACGGTTGAGTCAGTGGCTCGCTGAGCAACTCGCGGCACAGGAGGTCGGTCCATACAGTCCACCACCGCCGGCTAGTGTCCATGAATAGATCGAGACCGCGCAATGCGCTGCGGCGACATCCCACACCCTCATCCGGATCATCCTCTCCCGCTGAGGCGATGAGATACTCAACGAGTCTCTGACTCCGGAAACCAACGAACCGACGACATCGTGGAAATCACTTCGATCGAGTTTGCCGGCTTCGTCATGTTGGCACTGGCAGTCTTCTACGCCTTACCGACGCGCCCGCAGTTGTGGTGGTTGTTGCTCGCTTCCTATGCGTTCTATCTGACGTGGGCGTGGCAGTTCGCCCTGGTGCTGTTGGGGCTGACGCTGGCAAACTTTGTCGCGGGCCGATGCGTGCGCAGCGCCAAAGGCCCACGCCGCGGCGTGCTCGCGCTGGGCGTCGTCGTCAATCTCAGCGCGCTCGTATCGTTCAAGTACGGGGAGGCCCTTCTCAACGTTGCGGCTCTCGACGGCCATCGCAGCCTACACGTTCTGCTACCCATCGGGTTGTCGTTTTACACGTTGCAGGCCATTTCGTACCTCGTCGACGTCGCCCGCGGACAACTTGCGGGCGAGACCGACTTCGTCGCCTTCGCACTGTACCTTGCCTACTTTCCAAAACTTCTAGCGGGTCCGATCGAACGCGCGCGAGCGTTTCTTCCGCAGCTCCGAGAGCCGCGGGTGTTGGACGACGCCCGCCTCGCTCGCAGTACAACGCTGATTGCCGTGGGCCTCGTCCGCAAGATCGTGATCGCCGATTCACTGCTGGCACTGATCCCACCCAAAACGTTTACGGAACCGAGGCACGCGAGCGGGCTCGTGCCGTGGCTCGTAGCGTACACTTTTGCCGTCTACAATGACTTCGCTGGCTACACGAGCCTGGTGCGCGGTGTCAGCGGTCTGTTCGGCATCGATCTGTCTCCCAACTTCGCCAATCCATTTTTCGCGCGCAACTTCACCGAGTTCTGGAATCGCTGGCACATCTCGTTTTCGCACTGGCTGCGCGACTACATCTACATGCCACTCAGTCGTGCGCTGCTGCGACGTAATCTCAGTCGCACCAACGTCTACAATCTCGTCGTGCCCCCGATGGTCACTATGTTGGCGTGCGGCCTGTGGCATGGCCCCGGATGGAATCTGCTGGTGTGGGGTGGGCTGCACGGAACCTATCTCGTCGGCGAGCGCGCGCTGTCGCTGTGGCGGCCGCGGCCGCCGATCCAGCAACGGCCGGCGTGGCGACAGGCTCTCGCCATGCTTGTGGTGTTCGCGTTGGTCGTGGTTGCGATGATTCCCGCCCGCATGGAGCTGCCGATCGCGCAACAGTTTGTGTACGCCCTACGGAGGCATCGGTTTTGGCGAACGCCCGACGTCCGTCTCATCCTCATTCTCGCGCCGGCGTTGTGGCTCGATTGGGTTCAGTATCGCCACCGCGACGAGACCGTCTTCCTGCGCTGGCCGCGCGCAGCGCGTGCGGCACTGCTGATGGCCGCGCTGCTCGCGACGTTTCTCGTGACGCGAGATGACGCTCAGGTCCCGTTCGTGTATGAGGGCTTTTGATCATGCTGCGCACGCGTTACGCGACTCTGTGTGACGTCCTCGCCGATCAGGCCCGCGACGATCCGCAGCGACGGACGATCATTCTCATCAACGAAGACGGCGCTCGTCAGATCATCACTGTCGGCGAGTTGCACCGTGAGGCAACGGCAGTCGCCTACACGCTCGCCGCCGTCGGCATTCAACCACAGGAATTGGTGCTGCTGCTGACCCACTACAGCCGCGGACTGCTCGCGGCATTCCTTGGGGTCATGTACCGCGGGGCTATACCTTCCATCGTTTCCTACTTCTCTGCTCGGCTCGATTCCGAAGTCTCTGCCCTGCGGGTGCGCGACTTGGTCGCCGACTCCGGTGCGCGGGCAGTGATCACTGCGCCCGAGCTTGTCCCGCGACTAACCGAGCTATTGATCGACTTGCGATGCCAGGTTTTGAACAGCGAAGAGTTCATCGCCGACGCCGGGAGCACACTGGCGCCAGCGGCGCCACAGTCAGCCGATGCGATCGCGTTCATTCAGTTCAGCAGCGGCACCACCGGCCGGCAAAAGGGCGTGCCGATGACGCACGGTCTGGTGCTGGAGTTCATCGACACGTTGTGCCGCGTGTACCCAATACGAACGAACGACGTGATGGTGAGCTGGTTGCCGCTCTACCATGACATGGGTTTGATCACCGCCCTACTGCTGCCGCTGCTGATGGAGATTCCCGCGGTGTTGATGTCGCCATTCTACTGGGTGCGCGAGCCGGTGGCGCTGCTGCGAGCGATTCATGAGTTCAACGGCACGCTCAGCTGGATGCCGAACTTCGCCTTCAATCACTGCGTGCGCAATATCCGTGAGCGCGACGTGGCTGGACTCGATCTCAGCCGGTGGCGCGCGATCATCAATGCCGCCGAGCCCGTGCGTGATCACGCCATGGCGGCGTTCTGGCACCGCTTTGCGCCATACGGGCTGGCCCGCAGCGCGCTCAAGACCGCGTATGGCATGGCGGAGGCCGTCTTGGCCGTCACCATCACGCAGACCGACGATCCACCCCGCGTCGACTGGGTGCGCCTCGCCGAGCTGCAAACGCAACGGCGCGCGGTTCCGGCCTCTGCGGGGGAATCCGGAGCCACGTCGTTAGTCAGCAACGGCACGCCGCTGCCGAGCGTGACCCTGGCGATCGTGGACGAAAGCGGCGCGACGCTTGCCGACCGCCACGTCGGTGAAATCACGCTGCGCTGCACCCACCTGTTCAACGGCTACTATCGCCGACCCGACCTCAGCGCCGCAGTGTTGCAGAACGGCCGGTTCCACACCGGCGACATCGGCTATCTCGCCGACGGAGAACTGTTCGTCTGCGGGCGCAAGAAGGACTTGATCATCGTCGGCGGCACCAACATCCATCCCGAGGACATCGAGACGATCGCCGATGGCGTCGCCGGTGTGCAACCCGGCCGCTCGGTCGCCTTCGGTGTCATGGACGACCGCCTCGGCACCGAACGCATCGTCCTCGCATGCGAGCTGCGACCCGAGCTCGCCGCCGAAGAGCCCCAGCGCATCGACCGTGAGCTGCGGCGGCTGGTGCTGCAGCACCTCGAGGTCACCTTGAGCGACGTGCGCTTTGTCGAGCGGGGCTGGGTGCTCAAAACCTCCAGCGGTAAGATCACCCGCTCCGCCAATCGCGACAAGTACCTCCATACGATCGCCGCGACGGAGCCCACATGACTCGAACCGAGATTCGCGATCAGCTGAAAGCCTTCATCTGCACCGAGTTGATTCGCAACCCTCGCTTCGTCATCGCCGACGATGAGCCGCTCATCAGCGGCGGTTTGATCGACTCGTTCTCGCTGGCGCACATCGGCGTGTTCATCGAGACCGCATTCGGCGTCTATATCCCAGACAACGATCTCACGGTGGAGAGTATGGACACGCTGAATCAAATGGTGGACCGCATACAGCAGGGCTGAGGCCCGCTGCTCTCTCCACGGCCTGTGGGCTGAAGCGTTCGGGTTGCCGTCGCGTCCAATCGAACTCAGTCGCGCCGGCATTGCGCTCAGCGCGCGGTTCTGGCAATGCGTCAGCGCACTCGCCATGGCTCACTTCGCTGATCGGCTCATCCAGCGCGTCCGCCAGCTCGGCCATCCATTGTGCGTCGGTCTCGATCCGCACTTGCCGGGCATTCCGCCGCTGTTTCGTCGCGGCTCGATGAACAAGAGCGATTCGCAAACCGCGGCGGCGGTCGAGTCGTTCCTACTCGCGGTGCTCGACCGCGTCGCCGATCGCGTGGCGATGGTTAAGCCGCAGAGTGCGTTCTTCGAACAACTCGGCTGGCGCGGCGTGCAGGTACTTGATCACCTTGTCGCCGCCGCGCGGGCGCGCGGCCTGCTCGTGCTGCTCGACGCCAAGCGCGGCGACATCGATTCCACCGCGGCAGCCTACGCCGCCTATCTCGATCCGCACGGCGCGCTACCCGTCGATGCCATCACGGTCAACCCGTATCTGGGACGCGATACGCTCGCCTCGTTTATCGACGTGGCCTCGCACAACGACCGCGGCGTGTTCGTGTTGGTGAAAACCAGCAACCCCGGCTCGGGTGACTACCAAGACCGGCTGATCGACGGCCGCCCGCTGTTCGAACTGGTCGCCGAGTCGTTGGCAGAGATTGCCGATCGTCTGCGCGGACCCGCCACCGGCTGGTCGTCGCTCGGCGTTGTGGTCGGTGCCACTTATCCCGCCCAAAGCCAACGCATCCGCACATTGTTGCCGCGCGCGCTGTTTCTCGTTCCCGGCTACGGCGCCCAAGGCGGTGGGGCTCGTGATGCGGTGAGCGGCTTTGCGGCGGGCCCCGACGGTCGACTCGAAGGCGGCTTCGTCAACTCGTCACGCGGCATTCTCTTCCCCGCCGATGGTGCGACCAGCGACGCACGCGCGTGGGAGCAAGCGATCGACGCGGCAATCGACCGCGCGATTGCCGACCTGACCGCGGCCGTGCAACCAAGCTGAGGATCATGCCGAGTCTGTTCGTTGCACGGGCCGAGCTCGACCCACTCAGCCAGTCGCCCGTCCTGTTCGACGCACTGATCGCCGAAGACGACGCCGGCGCAACGTTTCAGAAGACGCTCACGCGCAACGATCCGGGCGTCGCCGCGCAGCGCGTGACTGCACGCTGGCCGCATCATTTGCCGGGTGAGTTGATCATCGCGCTCACCGGGCAAGCAGCAGTCATCGCAACGCGTCGCAAGGGCCTCATCGGTGAGAATTGGCGCGGCCATGGCGTACGCATCCGCGAGGCCCGCTTTCGCGCGCCGGTCTTGCTCGGCGAGATCTTCTACACGCGGGTGGAAGTCGTCCGCACGCACAAGCTCGGCGACAGCATGCACGTCAGTTTTCGCTTTCGCATGTGGAAACACACCGACGATGGCCGCGAGATCGAAACGTTCCGCAGCGAACAAGACGCGATGTTCTCGCCGGGGTAAGTTGGGCCGCAACCAGACACAGGGGACCAGCATGACGCAATTCACTCGCACAGAAATCGAAGCCGCCTGGCGGCATCGGATGGCGCTGCAGGACGCCAACGACTGGGAGGGTTTCGGAAAGACGTTCACCGCCGACGCCGTATACATCGAACATCACTACGGCGTGTTCGAGGGGCGCGAGAACATTCTCGCGTGGCTGGTGCCGGTTATGGAGCACTGTAAGGAGTGGACCTTTCCGGTCGAATGGATGAACGTCGACGGCCACCGCGTCGTCCACAAGTGGCTCAATCGCTTGCCCGGCAAACGGCCGGACGGTTCGTACTACGAGTTCGCCGGCATCACCGTGATGGAGTATGCCGGCAACGGCATGTTCTCGCTGCAAGAGGACATGTACAACCGCTACGAGACCGACAAGGTGCTCGCGGAGTGGAACGCGGCGCACGGAAGCTGACGCGACTATCGCATGGCGAAGGCCCGCACGCTCGAGGACACGCTGGCGACGCTGCATCAACTGCGCGGCGATCCGTCTAGCGCGGAAGCACTCGCCACGTTTCGTCAAGTCCTCACCGGCAGAGCCTCGCACGCAATCGCGAAGGCTGCGCAGATCGCCGGCGAGTTCGAGATCGCCGCGCTCACGCCCGATCTAGTGAACGCGTTCGACCGTCTCATGAGCAATTCGGTCAAGAGCGACCCCGGCTGCCGCGCGAAGGCGGAGATTGCCGACGCCCTCTATCGTATCGGTGCCGACGAAACGGCGGTGTTCCTGCGCGGTATTCGGCACCAACAAATGGAGCCAGTGTGGGGTGGGCGCGTCGACACTGCCACCGCGCTGCGCGGCGCATGCGCGCTCGGGTTGGTGCGCATGAACTACCCTGACGCGCTGAGCGAGTTGGCCGACCTGCTTGCCGATCCTGAAGTCGCAGCGCGCGTGGCCGCGGCGCGCGCGCTCGCCTACAGCGAGAACGATCATGGCGTGCCGCTGCTGCGATTGAAGGTGCTCGTTGGCGACGACGAGCCGGAAGT
>JBGOUW010000483.1:0-3859 GCA_041477755.1 Binatia bacterium | reverse complement strand
CCGCAGTGGACACACGCCGTAACGGCGCTATAAGGGCCGCATGACCACGCCGCATACCGACCTCAGCGTCGATGAAATCAAACTCTCCGATCCGTTTTTCTGGGCGCGCACCGATCGCGAGGGTGCGTTTGCCAAGCTACGCGCCGAGCGGCCGGTGTCGTTCCATGAAGAGATGGAGTACCCGGGCCTGCCGAAGGGACCCGGCTTCTGGGCCATCACGCGCTACGACGATGTCTGGACGGTGAGCCGCAATCCGCAACGCTTCATCTCGGGACAAGGTTCGAACATCGGCGACTTGCCGATCGATCTCGCCGAGTTCTTTGGCTCGATGATCAACATGGACGCGCCGCGCCACACCAAACTGCGCTTGATCGTCAACCGCGGTTTCACGCCGCGACGGGTCGGCAACGTCGAGCACACGGTGCGCGAAAAAGCGCGCAAGATCATCGCCGGCGTGGCCGAGCGCGGGGAGTGCGATTTCGTCAACGACATCGCCGCCGCGCTCCCGCTCGAAATCATCTGCGATATGATGGGCATCCCACCGTCGGACTACCGACGCGTTTTCGAGCTCACCAACACCATTCTCGGTGTCGGCGATCCTGAGTACGCCAGCACCATCGAACAGTTGATGGCTGCGGGGATGGAGCTGTCACAGTATGCACAGCAGTTGGGTCAGGAGCGGCTCGACAAGCCGACGGAGGACATCACGTCGGCGATGATGCACGCCGAAGTCGAAGGGCAGCGCCTCAGCCCGCAAGAGTTCGGGTCGTTCTTCATCCTCCTCGTGGTTGCCGGCAACGAAACCACGCGCAACGCGATCAGCCACGGGATGAAAGCGCTCACCGATTTTCCCGACGAGCGCGCGAAGTGGCAGCACGACTTCGCGCGCGTGACCCCCACCGCGGTGGAAGAGATCGTCCGCTGGGCCTCGCCGGTGATGCACTTCCGCCGCACCGCAACCGAAGACACCGAGCTCAGCGGGCAAGCGATCAAGGCGGGCGAGAAGGTAGTGATGTGGTACAACTCGGCCAATCGCGATGCGGCGCAATTTGCCGATCCCTATCGCTTTGACGTCACGCGCGACCCCAACGAGCACGTCGGCTTCGGCGCCGGCGGTCCACACTTCTGTCTCGGGGCCAATCTTGCCCGGCGCGAGATCGCGGTCATGTTCGAGGAACTGTTTCAACATTTGCCGGACATCGAGATCAGCGGGTCGCCCGACATGCTGCTGTCGGCCTTCATCCACGGCATCAAGCGCATGCCGTGCCGCTTCACACCGACGAAGCTGTCGCTTTCCTAATCGGCACGCGCGCAACTGCCGGGCGGAATCCCCGCGGCGAAGAAGTCGGGCTGAATGAGGCCGGCGAGTAGTTCGGCACTCTCAACGATGCGTGGGCCGGGGCGGTTGAGGTAGGCGTTGCCGTCGGCGAGATAGACGCGACGGTTGCGCACCGCCGGCAGCGTCTTCCACTCAGGATGATCGGTGAGTCGAGACAGCTCGGTTCGCGTTTGCGGCAGCTTGAACCCGCACGGCATCACGACGATCACTTCGGGCGCGTAGGCGGCGAGATCCGCCCACGTGATTGTGGAACTGTGCGCGCCCGGTTGCACCAGGTCGTAGCTGCCGCCGGCAAGCGTGACCAGTTCCGGAATCCAGTTGCCGCCGACCATCAGCGGCTCCATCCATTCGATGCACGCGACGCGAGGGCGGCTGCGCACCTGCAGCGCGCGTTCGCGGATGGCGTCGACGCGTTGGCGCATCTGGGCGATGACGGCTGCGCCCTCGCTCGTTCGATCGGTTGCGGCGGCCACGCGCGCAATGTCGTCAAAGATGTCGTCGAGCTTGTTCGACTTCAGCGACACGATCGCCACATCGTTGCCGAGACAGTCTCGCGCCGCGCGTTCGACTTCGGCCGACGACACCGCGCACACTTCGCATTGGTCTTGGGTGATGATCAGATCGGGTTGCAGGCGCTGCAACACATCGGTCTTGATGCGGTAGACGCTGAGGCCGGCGTGCACCAGCGCGCGCACATCGCGATCGATCGCCGCCGATGAACCGTCCGGATTGATCTGGTTCGGTAAGCACTGATCGTCCAACGATCTGGGCTGGGTAATCGCACTCGTGCGAGATCCCGACGAGTTGATCGGCGAGGCCAAGAGCGCACACGATCTCGGTGGCGCTGGGGAGTAGGGAGACGATGCGGTCAGACATGCGGAGACCCAATCACCTCGACAACCCTACGGAAGGGACTGAGGAGGGCGCCGCCGTGCGCCCCTACGATGACGCGCCAGATCATGTCGCGTCACCGTGGCGGCGACTCAATCTTGTCGCCGCAGGTCGAGCCGCAGCGCTGGCAGACGTACTCGTACTTGTCGCCGCCGAGGAGCACGATCAGCAGGCGCTTATGCACCGGCATCGCCTGCCGGCACTTGGGGCAGAACAACAGCGAGGCTTCGAGCTGGTCGTAGGAGGCTTGGGGATTCGGTGGTGGCGGCATCGAATTGTGTTCAGCTGACGTGGCCGTTATATAAGGCCTCCCGCAGAGCGGTTCAACATGCGCGCCGTGTACGTCGAAACCTACGGCTGCCAGATGAATGTGGCAGACACGGAACTGTTGCTCGGCCACCTGGGCCGCGGCGGCTACGCTCGCACGGACGATCCGGCCGCGGCCGACGTGATCCTGCTCAACACCTGCGCCATCCGCGAGCGCGCCGAGGAGCGCGTGCTGGGTCGCCTCGGTGAGTTGCAGCACCACAAAGCGCGGCGGCCGGAGATTCAGCTCGGTCTGGCCGGTTGCATGGCGCAACACCTACGCGACAAGCTCACGACCCGCGCCCCGTTTGTCGACTTCGTCGTCGGCCCCGATTCGTACCGCCGCCTACCCGAGATGCTGGCGCAGGGCGATGCGTTCGTCGACGTGCGCCTCGGCCGCGACGAAACCTATGCCGACATCGCGCCCGCGCGCG
Organism: Binatia bacterium; assembly: GCA_041477755.1. Taxonomy (GTDB): domain Bacteria; phylum Desulfobacterota; class Binatia; order HRBIN30; family JACQVA1; genus JACOST01. Next base: position 889 of record JBGOUW010000483.1, on the reverse strand, counting down.
CTGCCGGCGTGCGCGCGTGGCTCTCGATCATGCGTGGGTGTGACAAGTTCTGCACCTTCTGCGTGGTCCCGTACGTCCGTGGGCGCGAGCGCAGCTTGCCCGCCAATGCCGTGCTCGATCAGGTGCGCGCCGTCGCCGCCGCCGGGTATCGGGAAGTGGTCTTCCTCGGGCAGACGGTCAATGCGTATCGCGACGGCGAGGTCGATTTCGGCGAGCTGCTGCGCCGCACCGCGGCGATCGACGGTATCGAACGCATTCGCTTCACCTCGCCGCATCCGGCGGACATGACCGAGTCGGTGATTGCCGCGCTGGCGGAGTGTAAGAAAGTCTGTCCGCAGATTCATCTGCCCCTACAATCGGGATCTGACACGGTGCTGGCGCGCATGGAGCGCGGTTATACGCTCGACGAATATCTCCGGCTGGTGGAGCGCTTGCGCGCCGCCAAGCCGGGCCTCGCGCTCAGCACCGACATCATCGTCGGCTTCCCCGGCGAATCCGACGCCGACTTTGAGGCCACTCACGAGCTGATGCGCACGGTCCGCTACGACAGCGCGTTCATGTTCAAATACTCGCCGCGCGAGCACACCAAGTCGTTCGGTTGGCCGGAAACCGTCTCCGATGCGGAGAAGGGGCAGCGGCTGCAAGCGATCATTGCGCTGCAAGAGCAGACGTCGACCGCGATCAATCGGGCGTTGGTCGGTGCGACGTTTGACGTGTTGGTTGAAGGCCCGGCACGGCGCAGTCCGGACTGGCTCGCCGGCAAGACGCCGCACTTCAAGACCACGGTGTTCTCGGCAGATGGGGCACAGGCCGGCGACACGGTCGCCGTGCGCGTGACGTCCGCCAACGGGCATACGTTGGTTGGCGAGTCGGTCTGACCAGTCGCGGT
>JBGOUW010000643.1:0-2692 GCA_041477755.1 Binatia bacterium | reverse complement strand
GCGCCGCAGAATCATCAATTTGAACGCAGTCCGGCGCCGGCCGAGGAACTGCTCAATGCCGCGGCGCACGTCGTCGCGCACGCGGCCGCCACGGCCGGCCGCCTTGTTCCACGTCAGGCCGGTGTGCTGCCACGCACGCTCCGGCCCGACGCCCATCACCGCCAGCATCCAGCCCAACGTGCGGTAGCGCACAATCAGCTCGCGCGCACGCGCGTCGAGTCGTACGCCGCTGCGGCGGGCCAGCTCGCCTTGTCCACCGTAGAATTCCACGGCAAGACCCGCCTGCTCGGCGGCGGTGCCGACGACGGAGAAGTCGACCATGAAGGTGATATCGTCGTGGCCCGGATCACGGTAGATCGTTGCCCCCGAGCGCGGCGGCCCAGCGAACACCCGCTGCCGCTCCGGGGTGGTGAGATGAAACGCGCGCAGATGCCCATAGTCGATCCATAGCGCATCGGCCGTGCGGTAGAGGCGCGCGGTGTTGCGCATCAGCGGCTCGATTGCCGGACACGCGAAGTACGGCGCAAATTTTCCGGGGGCGAAGAATTCCGGATAGTGGCGGCGGAGGAACGAACGCAACCTCGGCACTCGCTCCACCGGCACGATCACTTCTTCATACGTCACGTGTCGGCGTCGCCGTGCGTCGCTGAGCAACGCGGCGAGCCCGGCGTGCGGAATCGCTCGCCCGCGCAGGCGCGGCACGACGACGATCACCCCCGGCTGGCCGTTCGCACTCGGGACGACCTTGTGGTGCGCGAGACAATCGAGGACCTCGTTGGCGAAGACCAATCCGTGCGAGGCAAACGGCGCGCCCCGAGCCGCGCGCTGCGTGAGATTGGCACGCGTCCACGTCACGCGCGCAGCGAGCGGTCCGAGCTGTTGCCGCTGGCGCGCGATGAGCGCCGGACTCCGTTCGATGATGCGATAGCGCAGCGCTTCGGCGTACCGGAGCCATGCATCACCGCGCCGCACCGCGCGCTCGTTCGCTGCCACCAGGACGTCGAGGCACAGCTGCCCATTTCCGGCTCCCAGCTCGCAGATCTCGAACGCAGCCGGTTCACCCAGCGCGCGCCAGCGACGGAAGGCGTAAGCGGACAACATCTGCCCGAACAGCGGAGCCAGCGCGATCGGAAACGTGTCGAAGTGCCCGCCTTCACCGAAGCGCACTTGGCCCGTGCTGTAGTAGCCCCACGTCGGATGGAAGAGCGCGTCATCAGCGAAGTCGCGGTACGACGGGAACCGCCGCGCAATGCGCGCCGCCTCGGCACCGGTGATGGCCCTCGGACTCTCTAGGTGCATCGGCGCTGTGTAGACGCGCGCGCCGCGAAGGGCAAGGTGACACGGCGAAGCGGTACGCAGCGCCGCACCGCGTCGCTCACGCCGCCGCGAGGCGCGCCAACGCGACGGACAACTCGGCGGGCGCGACCTCCGCACGTGTGACGCCGCGCGCGGCCTCCCACCACGGCGGGCGCGCCGTGCCGTCTTCGACCAGCAGCAGCCGTTTCGCGGCGCGCGCGAACGGCTCGACGTAGTCGGGCGGGCGCGCGTCGCGGTTCAACACGTGGACCATCGGATCGCAGCCGGGTTGGCGCGGCGGCGGACTCAGTGGCTGACGCGGTTGATTGAAATCGGGCTGTGCGCCGCCGCCCGCGAGTCCTGCCCCCGGCAATAGCAACGCCGCCGGTACCAACGCGGATCGAGCACCGGCGAGCAACGTCGCCACGTACGCGCCGATGCCAGCACCGGCGAGGGCGGCGCCGCCGATGTGCGCCAGCGTTGCGTCGGCATCGGCCACCAACATTTCCGGATAGTAGCCACCGCCGACGAGCCAATCGGAACGGCCGTGGCCGCTGAAGTCGAGTGCGTAGACGCGTCCCGGCCACGCGGGCGCTTCGCCCCAGCTCGCACTCGACTCGTACAGCGCATGCAACAGCAACAACGCGGGGCCGTCGCGGTGCGTAACCTCGTGGAGTTCGAGCGTGACGCGCCCGTGTGCAATGCGCATCACGACTCCAAGAACTCACAGATCAGCGCGGCAGTCTCGCGCGGCTTCTCGATGTGCACGAAATGTCCGGCCCCCGCCACCACGCGACGTTCCAGCCGCTTCACGTGCGACAACCGCTCGCTGAGCAGCGGTTCCGGCAGCGGTCCCCAGGTGTCGTGCTCGGAGCCGACGACGGCGAGCATCGGCGCGTGCAGCGCGGCGTAACTCGGGCCGATCCATTCGGGTCGCCACGGACCGAAACCGTGGCCCATCTGCGGATCGTGTTTCCATCGCCAGCCATCGGGTGATTCGAGCGCACCGAAGAAGAGAAAGTAACGCAGCCACTCGCGCGTCAGCCGCGGATTCTGCGCCCGCCGCCGTTCGACGAGATCGTCGAGGCTCGCATACGGTCGCCACGTACTGCGTCCAGCGATGCGGCGACGCGCGTCGAGAAACGCGACCATGTGTGGGACTGGATCGTCACCGGTCGGCAAGGACGGCGGACCGAAGCCGTCGATGTTGACCACCTTGCGTACCAGCTCGGGCGCGATGCAGGCCGCATCGGTCACCTGTCCGCCACCCTTGCTGTGGCCGACGAGATGCACCGGTTCGCCGAGCGCGCGCATCACGTTGACGATGTCGAGCACATCGGTGGGCCAAGTATACGCACTCGCCCAGGTCGAATCGCCGTGGCCGCGGGCGTCGAGG
>JBGOUW010000342.1:0-5607 GCA_041477755.1 Binatia bacterium | reverse complement strand
GACGTCGTCCGGCGCGTTCTTCAACCAACTGCGCTCGCGGATCTCGACGATCACTCGCTCGTCCGCCTCGTACCAATCGCGCCACACTTCGTCGTAGCCCCAATCGGCCGCGCCGAGACCGAATTCGCGGTCAGCGAACGCTCGCAGCACCGCCTCGCGTCCACGCCACTCGCCCCCGATTGGCGGTGCACCCGCAACCCAATACACGATGTCGTCGGTGAAAAGCCGGCCGACTTCATCCATCTGCCCGGCGAACAAGGCACGTTCGTACGCCTTCGCGATGGTCATACGTTCGCTCATCACGACACCTCCGGCGGCAGGGTGAGGCGGTGCGCCTTGCGACCGCTGCGCTCCATTGGTTTGTCCAACTCTGCACGGTGGTGGTCGAGCACCCGCCAGTGGTCGAGCGCCCGGGTGACGAGTTGAGCGGACGCCTCGCGGAGCGCGACGCTCGTGCGCACCTGCCGGACGTTGTGCTCCATGTCCTCCGCGTCCCAGCCGCGCGAATGAGCAATGAAGGGAAACGGCGGCACCGCGAAGCCCAGTTCGCCCCAGAAGGTCAACAGTTGGCCGGCCACCCCCTGCACGTTGTCTTGCCCGCCGGTGATGATGAATGCGGCCACCTTGTGTTTGATCAGCACGCGATTGTGGGTCGTGATCTGATTCTGGACGCAGTTCAGACGCTCAGCCATCTTGTAGTACAGCGACGACAGATTGCCCCAGCGAATCGGCGTGGCAACCAGAAGGACGTCGGCCCAGTGGACCAAGCCTTCGTACACCGGGGTGAGCTGATCCTCGGGATCACGCTCCGTGATCGCGCAGGGCCACGTGCACGCGCGCGCCGCCTTCGAGTAGTTGCCCTCGCAATGGCGGAACTGCAGATCGCGCAGTTGGATGAGCTGCGTATCGGCTCCGAGCGCATCCTTTGCGTGCGTGAGGGCGTGCTGCAGGAGCGCATCCGACGTCGAGAAGCGCGGATTGCCGGCATCCATCGCCGTCGTCGAAATTCCGAGCACGCGCGGCGGTGCCCCGGCCAGCTTCGAGTGTTCTTCGAGCAAGTGGAGCGGCTTGTGTTTGACCAGCTTGCGCGGCATGCGCGGCGGCGTCGCCACGTAGACGCCGTCGGCGCGCTCTTCGACCTCGAATGCCGGCACTTGCTCCTCGTCATAGCCGGCCGGTCCCTTGCCGGTAATGACGCTGTATTCCCAGCCGTGCCACGGACACACCACGAACTCATCGCGCAGGCGTCCCTCGCACAGCGGGCCACCCTTGTGATTGCACGTACTGCCGATCGCACGGAACGCGTTCTGGTAGAAGAAGAGCGCGATGCCATAGCGCTCGAGTTTTACCGCGCACGGCACGCGTGCCAGCAGCTCGTCCTTCGTTCCCAGTCGATGCCACGTCGTCATAGACCCTCCGAGTGTCGGCCCTCTGAGATGGCGCCGACGTCGACCTAGGTGCCGCGACGGTGCACATCTAGGCCGCGAGCAGGCTCGATCACAACCCCGTCGGCATTTTGAACGGCCAGTTCGACGCGATGGTGCCGCCGTCGACTTCGAAGATCTTGCCCGTCACCCAACTTGCGGCGGGCGACGCCAGGTACAGCACCGCGCAGGCGATGTCTTCCGGCGTGCCGAGGCGCGCCATTGGCGTCATCGCCACCATCTGATCTCGCAGGCCTTCGGCGGCGGCGAGAAACGGGGACAGCGCATCGGTCTCGGTGGCGCCGACGGCAAGCGCGTTGACGCGGATCTTCGGCGCAAACTCGTGCGCCAGCAGCCGCGTCATGTGCGACAGCGCCGCCTTCGCGGTGCCGTACGCCACGAAGCCGATCTCGACCAAGTGCGACAAACCGCTGGAGATGTTCACCACCGACCCGCCGTGTTTCGCCAAGTGTGGCGCGGCGAGCCGCGTGAGCAGGAATGCCGTGGTCACGTTGAAATGAAACGCCGCTTCGAAGTCGCGCACGCTGAGGTCCAGCGCGGCAGTCGGTGCCGTGCCGCCGGCGTTGTTGACGATGATGTCGATGCGGCCGAACTCTTCGACAGTCCGCGCCACGACGTGCTCGATCTGCCGCTCATCGTTGACGTCGCACGGTACGGCCAGCGCGCGCACGCCGCGACTGCGAACTTCGTCCGCAACTCGTTCAAGTCGATCGGGCGTGCGCGCCGCACACACGACGTGCGCACCGACGTCGGCAAAGGCAAGCGCACTGCCTCGCCCGATGCCGGCGCTGGCGCCGGTGACAATTGCCACCTTGTCATTCAGCCGAAAGCGATCGAGGATCATTTGTTTCTTCCTTTCCGTTCTGCCTTGAGTTGAATTTCATTTCGACAGACTCACCGTTGCGCCCCACGGGGATCGAGCCGATCGCGCAAGTAGTCGCCGAGAAAATTGAACGACATGATGGTCACGAAGATAAAGACCCCGGGGACTAGAATCCACGGGTACTTGGTCAGATTCTGCACGTTCTGCGCTTCGGCCAGCAAGTTGCCCCAGCTCGCGCCCGGTTCTTGAATGCCGAGGCCGAGCAGCGACAGCGCGCTTTCCCCGAGAATGAACCCCGGGATCGCGAGCGTGGCGGCAACGATGGTGTAGCTGAACGTACCCGGTATCAGATGGCGCGTGACGATGCGCCAGCGCGTCGCGCCCAACGCGCGCGCGGCGATCACGTACTCGCCTTCGCGCAACGACGACACCATGCCGCGAATGATGCGCGCGAACCCGGCCCAACTGATCAAGCTCATGATCGCGATGATCAACATGAAGCGGAGCGCCGGCGCAATCCATCCCGGAATCACTGCCGCCAGCGCCAGGAGAAAGTAGAACGACGGCAGCGACATCTCGATCTCGACCAACCGCATGGTGAGGTTGTCGATCCAGCCGCCGAGGTAACCAACGAAACTGCCGACCAGCGTTCCCAGCGTGAAACTGATCGCCACACCGACGAGGCCGACGGTGAGACTGATGCGCCCACCGTTGACGATGCGGGAAAACAAATCGCGTCCGAGTCCGTCGGTGCCCAACAAGAAGAACTTCGCCCCCTCGGCCGGGGTCGTGAACAAATGTCCGTCGTGGAACAGCAGCACCGGGACACGCTCCTCCATCAGCACTGCGTAGTGGCGCGTCAGCGGGCTTTCGAGCTTGTAGGCGTAGGTGTAGAAGACCGACTCCGACCAGCGCGACGGCGGATTGAGTCGCCACACCGACGGCGGGCAGTGCGGGAAGGCGCGGAACTGCTCGGTGTAGTCGTACGGCGCTACGAACGGTGCGGCGGCGGCAGCGAGATACAAGACCGCCAGGATGCCGGCGCTGAGCGATACGGTCAAACCCGGTCCGCGCTTCATCGGTCGGCCTCCAGCCGGGTGAAGTCGATACGCGGATCGACCAGCGTCAGCGCCACGTCCGCAAACAGGTTGCCGATCAACAACAACAGCGAGCCGACCAGCACCGACGCCATCACCAGGTAGATGTCGAGCGAACGCACCGCGTCGAGCATCAACGTGCCGAGCCCTTGCAGGTTCATCACCGCTTCGACCAGCGCCGCGCCGCCGAGCAAGCTGCCCAGCTCGTAGCCGGCCAAGGTAATGAACGGATTGAGGGCATTGCGCAGGATATGCTTCAACACCACGACGCGTTCGGGCAAGCCCTTGGCCCGCGCGGTCAACAAGAACTCGGCGCGCTTCATCTCGAGGATGTTGGCGCGCATCAGCCGCATCAGACTCGCCATCCCGCTGGTGCCCAAGACAATGACCGGCAAGATCAGATGGTGCGCGCGATCAAGCAGCCGGCCACCGGCGCCCAGGCTGTCGTAGTCGATCGAGGTGCTACCGCCGACCGGGAACCAACCGGTTTGCAGCGCGGCATACATCAGCAGAAACGCGAGAAAGAAATTCGGCACCGACATGCCGAAGAAGGCGACGAATGACAGCACACGGTCGGTGAACGAATCCGGTCGCAGCGCGACCAGAATGCCGATCGGGATCGCCAGACTCCAGGTGAATACCATGCTCGTGACCGACAGGATCACCGTGTTGACCACGCGCATGCCGATCAGCTCCGCGACGTTGACGCGATAGGCCAGCGACATCCCAAGATCGCAGTGCAGCGCGCGCCACAGCCATTTGAAGTAGCGGGTCAGCAGCGGCTCGCCGTAACCGAACTGACGTTGCAGCTCGGCGATGGTCTCGGGACGGATCGAGGGGTTCATCTTCAGTGTGCTGAAGAAGTCCCCAGGCGCGAGGTTGATGACGAAAAAAGAGAGGAAGGTGATCCCCAACAGCAGCGGGACCATATGCGCCAGCCGGCGCAGCAGATACGGTCCCATCATTCCGCGATACGAATCCGCTCGGGACGATAAACGCCCCACACATACGGCTCGTAGTTCTGCACGTAGTTCTTGACCGCGACGAACATGCGCTGGCGCACGGTCTGAATCATCGGCAGCTCGAGGTGTAAGATCTCCTGAATCTTCCAGTACACGCGCCGGCGCTTTTCGATGTCCAACTCGCGCGACCCCTCCTCCACCAAGGTGTCGATCGTCTTCTCCCAGTCGGTGGCCGGAGTCGTCTGATTCGGGTGCCACATGTGCAGGTTCCCACTCGAGCGCAGCATGTTGGCGCCATTGTGCGGTTCGATGCCGCCGGTGAAGCCGATCAGGATTGCATCCCAGTCAAAGGTGGTGTCGAGCTTCTCCACCAGCGCGGGAAAATCCAGCGGCCGGTAGGTCACCTTCATCCCCAGCTTCGTCCAGTCTTCCTTGAGGATGGCGGACATCTGCTCGCGCAGTTGATTGCCCGAGTTGGTGTAGAGCGAAAACTCGATCGCATTGCCGTTGCGATCTCTGAGCACACCGTCCTTGAGGGCATAGCCACCTTCGGCAAGGGCTCGGCGCGCCTCGTCGAGGTTGTAGCTGTAGTCGGCCAGGTTCGGGTTATGGAACAGTTTGTTTTCGGGCGAGATGTCGGCCACCGCAGGCACGCCGTAGCCGCTGAAGCAGTTGACCGTCATCGACTGCTTGTCGATGGCGTGCGCCAAGCCTTGGAGGAAGTGCTTGTCGGTAAACCACGTCAGCTGCGGATCGCGCTTGCCCTCGCGCTCGTAGTGCCGGGGGTTCCGATTGAAGACTACAAACTGGGTCCCCGTATCGATGCCAATCTCCCTCACCGTGATGTTGAGCTGCTGGCTGTCGCGCTGCAGATCGGTGACTTCCTCGGGCCGCGGCGCGTGAATGTCGGTTTGGCCGGCGCGAAACTTGAGGTAGAGCGTGTCTTGATTCGGCACGATGAGGAGCGTCTGCTCTTCGAGATACGGCAGCGGCTGGCCGCTGTCGTCGCGCTTCCAGTAGTCCGGGTTGCGCTTGAACCGCACGTACTGCGCCGGCACGTACTGCGCCATGCGATACGGCCCGGTGCCGATCAATTTTTCCGGCGGTGTGTCGATGCCCCACTGTTGCGCGAACGTGCCGTTGGCGAGCGACTCGCCGAGAATGTGCTCAGGAACGATCTCGGTGCTGATTGAGTTCAGCAACGGCGCGAACGGACGCGGGAGCAGAAAGCGCACGGTGAAGTCGTCGACCGCCTCGACCTTGATCGGCTTGCCGTCGAT
>JBGOUW010000153.1:0-9707 GCA_041477755.1 Binatia bacterium | reverse complement strand
CGCACCGAGATATTGGATCACCCAAGGCACGTATGAGGCGGAGCAGTTACCGGCACTGGTCGCTACGGTGTGCCCACACTACTCAAACGCGATCTATCGAAATCCCAACCTGCGAAACCCCAACCCGATGGCGACGGTGGGCGTGGTATCGGTGGAAACGACGAGTGATTGTGGGGTAGTGCCGGCCGTTGGGCTGCGTGCGGACTACAGCGCCGAGCGCGTGAACGGCGAATCAGTCACTCTGCGCACGATCGATCCCGCGCTGATGATGCACACGATTCCGACCGAGCTGACCGGCGGTCTGCTGAATGGACATCTGGCCAGCGTGCGCGCGCGCTGGTCGGGCCGAATCGTGCCGCCGATCGCCGGCACCTACGACGTGCGCCTTGAAGTGCGCGAGACGACCGTTCAGCTGCAGATCGCCGGCCAGCAGATGGAGATCGAAACCGAGGGTTGGGAAGGGAAGGGGATCGAGGTTCAAATGGAGCAAGCGACGCCCGTTACGATCACCTTACGCGCGGTTGCCGGCGCCCATCCAGCCATCCGCCTTTATTGGACCCCGCCGGGCGGCGCGCAGGCGTTGATTCCGCCCACGGCGCTGCAGCCCGACGGCGAGTAGGCAGCGGGGCTACTCGCGCCGAAGCGCAACGTAGGAAGAGAACTCGCCGCGCTGCAGCAACAGCAGCAAGCTGTCCGTGGCCCCCGCGATCGCCGCACGGTACTCGCGCACAGTGCTCACCTCGTGGCGGTTCGCTTCGCGGATGATGTCGCCGGGTTGCACCCCGGCCTCGGCGGCGGCGCTGTTGGGCGCGACCGCGATGATCACTATTCCGCGCCGCTGTGTCGGGAGGCCGAGGCGGCGCGCCAGGTTCGGGGTGAGGTCGGCGACTGCAATGCCCCAGTCGCTATCGGTCGCTGCGCGCGCTTGCGGCTTGGGCTCGGGCAGTTGAGCCACGGTGACGGTGAGGCTCTTCTCCTGCCCATGGCGGAGCACTTTCACCTCCGCCTGCGAGCCCACGGGCGTGTCGGCCACCAGGGTTGGAAAGTGTTGCGAATCAAGCACCGCGTGACCTTGGTACTCGATGATGACGTCGCCGCGTTGCAACCCGCCGCGCTCGGCGGGTCCGCCGGGCACGATATCCGCGATCAGGGCGCCGTGCGGATGATCGAAGCCGAACGACTTGGCCAGCTCCGGTGTCATTTCCTGAATGCTGACGCCGAGCCAGCCGCGGACAACTTTCCCGTGCTCGCGCAACTGATCGATGATGCGGCGCGCTAGATCCATCGGAATCGCAAACCCGATCCCAACATTGCCGCCGCTCTTGCTGAAGATCGCGCTGTTGATGCCGATCACTTCGCCGTCCAGGTTGAGCAGCGGGCCGCCGGAATTGCCGGGATTGATCGACGCGTCGGTTTGAATGAAGTCGTCGTACGGCCCGGCGCCGATCACGCGCCCGATAGCGCTGACGATGCCGGCGGTCACGGTTTGCGCCAACCCGAACGGATTGCCGATGGCGACCACCCAGTCGCCGACTTCGAGCGCGGCGGAGCTGCCCAGCCGTACCGTCGGCAGCGGACTGCGCGGTTCGATCTTGATCAATGCGACGTCGGTCTTCGGGTCGCTGCCGATCAGCTTGGCGTCGTACTCTTCCTTGTCCGCGAGACGGACGCGAATGAGCGTGGCGTCGTGGATCACGTGCGCGTTGGTGACGATGTAGCCGTCGGGGCTGATGATGAAGCCGCTTCCCAAGCTGCGGCGGGGTGCGTTGCGCGGCGGCGCTTCACCAAAAAAGTGGCGGGAAAACTCCTCGAGCGGTTCGCCGCCACCGCTCGGCCGCGTGCCCTGCGCCGCAAAGATGTGACAGACCGCCGGCCGTGCGACCTTTGCAACCGGCGCGAACGACGGCGGCGCAGCATCGCTGCTGAGTGCGTGCGCGCTCGTGGTCAACAGCGCAGCGCGCGCGATTACCGCGAGCACTGCGAGCCGGCAACGTACACTTCGCATGGTGATCAGGCCGCGACAGGCTACGGTGCCGCCGGCAGCCGATGAACAAGCGGACGGGCCAGTCGCGCCACCGCCATCGCCAAGATCGTGCCCACGACGCTGCCTTGTAGCGTGTAGCCCGCGAGCTGGCCGAAACCCGGATGCGGTCCACCCCACAGACTCAGCGAAGCGATCGACAGCACGGTGGCCAAGGTGAGTGTCGTCAGCAACCCTTCCGACTCGCCGCGTGGCCTCCATGCGTCGATCACCACCGCGCCGCAAGCGAGCAGCAGACTGAAACTCGCGAACAGAATCATCGGGAAGCGATCGGGGTAGAGCTGCAGCGTGACGGACGTGATGGTGTCGGCCGGAGCGATGTCGGAGAGAGTCACGCTGACCGGCTTGTCGCCGGCAACTTGGATGTCGTGTTGCCGCTCGGTGTGGACATCGCGCACCGTCGTGCTACCGCGGCGACCGAGGCGTTGCTGCATGTAGCGCTCGGTGAAGTCGCCCTCCAAGGCTTGCGCCGGCGCGTCGCCCACGGCGAGGGCCAGTCGGTAGTGGGCTTGTCGCGCACTCTTCGTTTGGCTCGGGCCGAACGCGCCTTGCACGACCAAGCGATAATTGCCGGGGCGGCCTTCGAGCGGAAGCTTGGTGGTGTCGTGTTCCCGGAGTTGCTCGGTAAACAACGGCGCGCCCGGGTCGATCGTGGCGAGCAGCGGAACGCTGGTAGTCGCCGCCCAGACGATCGCATAGACGGCGAGGAGCAGCGCCAGGCGGGTGCTGGTCCGTTCGCTGATGAAGCTGCGTAGCCCCGCCCACAGCACGGTCGCCAGCGTCAACAACGAGAGCCCAATGACCGCCGGGGCGCGATCGAGCAGCTCGATGTTGTAGAGGACATACAGGAGCAAGCCAGCCGGTGCAGTCAGTGCCGGAATCACCCAACCATGGAACGCATCCAGAATAGTGAGGTGGGTGAGCGAAGTCCGGGCGCTGCGCGGCGTGTCGCGGCGCTTGCCGCGGGAGGTTTTGGTTGCCATCCGTTCTCTCGTCGGCCTCCGCGGCAAGTATTGTCGCATTCGGTAGAATGCGACGACCGCGAGACGGCCGCGAACACTAGCATCCAGCCCGCGCCGGTGCCAGTCGCGCGCGGACGCTGACAACCGAGGGCGACATTGACGCAACGACGACGATCGAGATTCCGATTCCTATGCGTGTCGATCCGTCGGTGGTTTCACTTTCCGTCGTTGCGCATTTGCGGCGCCGCGCGATTGTCGGTACCTCCTCCACACTGTGCGGGTCGTGCGCTGGTTGCTCGGGATGGGTCTCGTCGTGTTCGCGTTTGGCGTGGTGGCGCTGTGGGCCGCGCGGGACTCGCTGACCGCTTGGGGTACCCGGCGCGTCGAGGCGGTGCTGGCGGACGTGTTCGAAGTCCCCGCACACATCGGTGCGATCGAGCTGTCCTTGCTGCCGCCACGAATTCGCATTCACGACGCTCGCATCGGTGCGGATCGGCCCACCCTTGCGGTGCGGGAAGTCGACGTTACGCTGCGCATTGGAGAAAGCCTGCGGACGGGCCGACCGGTGGCATCGTTGACGGCGAACGGCGTGTTCTTTGATGCGGACCGCCTGCCAAAGTCGAAGAAGAAGTCCCACCCACCAGGGCCAGCCGCTCTCCCGCGCGTGGTTCCGTTCCTGGTCGTGGCCGATCGCATCGAGGATGTCACGGTTCAATTCCCCGTCGGCGGAAAGGGAGCGACGGCGACCGCTAAGACGCCGTTGGTGACCGGCCGCGTGTCGATGGACGTGGCGCGGCCGTACGTGTCGTTCGTCGTCGATTGCGCTGCCGCCGTGGTCGAGCGTGCCGCCCATCACCTCAACGTCGCGCGCGTGCATCTCGACGCCGGTGTCGAAGACGATCAGTTCTTTGTCCATGAGTGGACCGTTGAGGGCGATCACCTCCACCTCCGTGCGGTAAACGAATCGCCGCCACCGGATACCCGCCATCACATCACTGCGGAGCTGCCGTTCGACGTCCTCGGCGTGGTGTTTGAACCGCTGCAGGAAGTCGCCGGTGCTACTCGCGCCGACGCGTCCTTGCGTGGCGAGCTGTTCGACCCGCTGGTCGAGGCCGACGTTCGACTCGATCAGGCGACGGTGCATGGGCTGGCGGTTGGCGATCTGCACGGCACGTTCACGCGCAACGGTCGTGAACTCACCTTGGCGGACGCGGAGATCACAGCGTGGGGCGGTAGTGCTCGGGCGAGCTTCGCGCTAACCGTCGGCGGCACGGTGCCGGCGACGGGACAGGTTGCGTGGCACGACCTCGATGCCACCCAGATCGGCCATCTCGGTGAGCCGCCTCGTGAGTGGTCGGCGCTGTCGCAGGGCAGCGCGCAAATCAGCGGTACGCTTGATCCATTGGCTCTGACGGTGGCCAGCGAAGGGACGCTCGTGCCGCATATCGAGCGGAGCGAGTCGTTGCCCGCGCGCTGGACGGCGGATCTCGTCATCGCAAAGGACGAGCTGCGCCTCAGCGGCACAATCAAGCAAGGCGCGGAGAATCAGGCGCACCTCGCTCTGACACTGGCGCACGGCGAGACGGTGAGCGGTACCGCCGAGGTCAAACTCGGCGATGTCGCGAAGCTGGCGTCGCTGACGCCACCACCGCTGCGTGACGGGTTGAGCGGCAGCCTTGCGGCGAACGCGTCGGTGAGTGGTCCAATGAGTCGCCCGACATTCGCGGGTACTCTGGATGGCGATCGGCTGACGATCTTCGGTGCGACTATTCCCAAGATCCGTGGCCAACTCGAATGGAGCGGCAGCGAGCTGACCGCGCGTGGCGTTCAGATCACCACCGCCAGCGGATCCGGCGAGATCAATGGCACGCTCGGGCTCATGGTGGATGCAGCGAATGACTGGCGACTGAGCGCGCGCAACTTGGATGTGACGCCGCTGACCGCGGCGGCGGATTTCCTCGGTTGGTCGCTCCCGTTGCAAGGCGGCGTACTCGACGGCAGCGCGAGCTGTCGGGGGCCATGGTCGGCACCGCAGATCGAGGCGGAGTTGGAACTGCACCGCTTGTGGCTATTGCGCGAGCCGGTCCACACGCTGGCTATCAAGGCGCACGTGTCGCCGCAGGGCTGGAATGGCGAACTGCGGCTTGACCACACCAAGACAGAGTCGGTGACACTGAGCGCAGCGGGGTGGGGAACTCGCCAGCTGCGCGCGACGCTGGCGTCGACGGGCCTGCGACTCAGTCAGCTCCGCGGCGCCGGCTGGCGTGGCCTGGACGGGACGGTCACGCTGTACGCGACCATTGACGGCGCACTCGAGCGGCCGAGTGGATCGGTGCGAGTCGAAGGCCACGACTTGATGGTCGATGATCATTTGGTCGGCGACGGCCTGATCACCGCCGAGGGCAACGTGGGTGACTGGACGGCGCACGTCACGCTGTTGGGCGAGGCGTTGCAGGCCGAGGCGAATTGGCGCGTCGGGGCGGACTGGCCGTTTACGTTGCGTGGTGAGCTACGGCCGACGGACTTGGCAGCGCTTCTGCTGCTCAAGTCGCTGATGCACATCGAGGTCGCCGGCACGTTTGACGTGCACGGGCGATTGGCCGCGCTGAGCGATGTCAGCGGAGAAGTGCGGATCTCTGATCTGAAAGTCTCGCGCCAGTCGTATGCGGTGCAGGCCAGCGAGCCGATCGTACTGCAAGGCGAGCACGGCCGCTTTCGCGTGCTCCGCTGCGCGATTGGTGGCGGCGGGAGTCATCTCGATGCGAGTGGGACCTTCGCCACGTCGGGGGCACTCGATGTTGACGTGACCGGCAATGGCGACTTGGAATTGGTCGAGTTGCTGATCGATCCGGTGCAGTCGGCCCGCGGCACCTTCGCACTGCACGCGAAGATTCGCCGCAGTGAGGCGGGTGTGGTCACCCTCAGCGGCGCCGCCAGCGTGAGTGACGCAGCCATCGATGCCGGTCTACCGGTCGCCTGTACCGATACGAGCGGTGAGTTCAGCCTAGCCGGCGACCGGATCGTTATTGACGCGCTTGCCGGTAAGCTCGGAGGCGGAACGTTCGAGGTCGGCGGAGTGGCGAGCGTGAGCACTGGGCCGGAGATGAGTTGGACCATTCGCGAGGTCGCGCTGCCGGTCAGCGACGGGCTCGAAGCGCGTGTCTCGGGCGAGGGCAAGGTGGCGGGGCCGTGGGAGAGCTTGGTGGTGAGCGGCAATGTCGAAGTGCTCGACGCACTGTACGATCGCGATGTCGGGTTGGCCGATCTGTTGCCTGTGCTGCAGCGACTGTTCGCCGCCGCGCCCCAGCGCGAAGCCACGGCAACCGGCGTCGGGCTCGACTTGCGGGTATTCGCCCATGACGGCGTGTTCGTCGACAACAACGTCGCCGCGGTCGAGTTGTGGCTCGATTTGCAGGTCGCCGGTCATGCCACCAAGCCGGTACTCCTTGGCACCATCGGCGTATTCGGCGGCGAGGTGAAGTTCCGCAATCGCACCTTCACCGTCACCGGTGGAGCGATCGAGTTTCGCGACCGCTTTGATCTCAACCCGGTGTTGAATCTGAGCGCCGAGAGTGACATCACGACCAGCGAGTCGGAGTACACGGTGCGCGCGACCGTGAGCGGCAAGGCGGACAATCCGCGCGTCGAGTTCACCGCCGACGATCCCAGCTTGTCGCAGAACGACGTCCTGAGCCTGGTGGCCTTCGGCAAGACCTCGGCGCAGTTGCAACGCGAAGCCGGTGGAGTCGGGGCGGGCAGTGCGCTGGCCTTCATTCCGACTGGAATGGTCGAGGCGGAGGTGCGCCGCCTAGTCGGGGTGGACCGCTTTGAGGTGGAGGCGACGCAGGCGCGCACCACCGGCACGATCGAGCCGCGCCTTACGGTGGGGAAGGATCTTACCGACCGATTGCGCGTGCTGGCTTCGACGACCGTGGGCACCGGGACCGCTCATGGCGTGCAGCTTGAGTACAAACTGACGCGGCGTATCTCGCTGCTGGCGAGCTGGGAAAGTGAAACGCAGGACGAGGCCGGCGCCTTCGGTGGCGATGTCAAGTTTCGCTACGAGTTTCGTCGATTCCCACTGTCGCTGTTTCCCAGCGACGACTGTGTGAAGCTCGATGTGCGCTAGCGACGTGAACAGTCGCCGGGCGCGACTCACGCTGATGGCGATAGCGCTGCTCGCGTTGGTTACCCTTGGCGGCGTCGCACGGGCCTATCCGCCGGAGCCGGAGGATCTGTTGGGGCGCCGAATCGAGGCGATCGAGGTCCACTGTGCCGCCCCGATCGACGGGGATGACTTGCGTCGCATCCTGCCAGTGCAGCAGGGCGACGTGCTGCGAGCGGGCGACATGGACCGGGTACGCGCACGGTTGCTGGAACGTGAGATCTTCACCGCGGTTGAAGTCGCTGCCGAGCCGCGCGCCGAGGGCGTCGCCCTGGCGGTGCAGCTCACGCGCAAGGCGATCGTGAACCGGGTACGTTTTAGTGGCAACGATGCGCTGAGCGATACCGTCCTGAGCCGCATCGTACGCGTGGGCCCAAGCTCGCCGTTCTCCGACGAGGAACGCGACTTTGCGGTGACGCGCATCCGCGAACGGTACAAGACCGAAGGCTTCGACGCGATGCAGGTGCGCGCCGATGTCAGCGAGTGTCGGCCGGGTGAGGTGGACGTCACGTTCGTGATCGACGAGGGCGAGCCGGTGCGGGTCGTGGCGGTGGAGTTCACGGGCGATGCGCCGGTGTCCGTCGAGAGGCTTCGACGTGCGGCCGGGATCAAACCTGGTGATCGCTATCTCGCCACGCGCCAGCACGCGGCGCAAAAGGCGATCGTACGCACCTTGCGAAGCAAAGACTATTTCGAAGCGGACGTTGCCTCCGAGTGGCGGCGCGATCCGGGCTCGACGGGAACACTCCAGTTCCGTGTTGACACGGGTCCTTTGTTCGACATTCGAGTCCAAGGCAACCATCACTTCACCAAACGGCGCCTCCTCAAGCTCCTCGATCTGTTGGGCCGCCCGATTGTCACCGATGGAACCTGGCGGGAACTGGCGCGCCGGATCCGGCGCGCATATCAGGAAGACGGCTACTACTTTGCGCGCGTCGATGTGCGGATCGAATCGGGTTCGCCGAAAGTGGTTCGCTACGACATCGAAGAAGGCCCGGTGGTTCATGTGGCGGCGGTGGACTTCGACGGCAACAACGCGGTGTCGGCCGCCGAGCTACGGGCGGCGATGGTTACGCAGCCACCGAGCTGGGTGCCGTGGCGCGCGGGGGTATTGCTCGACGATGTGCTCGACGAAGATCTGAAGCAGCTCTGGTATCTCTATCGTCGCCACGGCTATCACGCAGCCGAGATCATCGATGTGCGCACCCAGATCGATCGCGCCCGCGGCCGGGCGAATGTGACGGTCGTGATCGAAGAGGGCGCGCGCACGGTGGTGACGACCGTCGAGCGGGTTGGGTTAATCGGCGTCAGCACGCTGCCGGAGCTGCGCAATCGCCCCGGCGTGCCACTCAACTTGGATGACGTTGAAGTCGATCGGCGCGCGTTACTGGCTGCGCAGAACCAGGCGGGCTATCCGCGTGCAGAAGTGACCAGTGAAGTCGGCGCCGAAGCGAAAGATGGCGAACGCGCGGCGACAGTGCGTTTTGTGGTTACCCCAGGCACGTATGAACGAGTCGGTACGATCATTGTGCAGGACAACATCGACACCAAGTCGCGCGTCGTGCTGCGCGAGTTGTCTTTTCATTCGGGCGATCCGCTCGATCCCGAAGCCCTCGTGCAGAGCGAGCGACGGCTGTATCGCCTGGGGTTGTTTCGCAGCGTCACCGTACGCCCCAGCGCGGACCCGGCGCAGGACGGAGCGCGCGACGTGGAGGTGCGGGTCGCAGAGAAGGCCCCGGGCAGCATCCAGTTTGGCGGCGGCTACAACACGCGCGACGGGTTTCGCGGATTTGGCGAAATCAGTCAGAACAATCTGCAGGGACTCGGCCGGCGCATCAGCCTGCGCGGCGAGGTCAGTTTTCAGCCGAGCGCGGTGACGCCCGACGAGTACCTGGGGAATCTCGGCTTTCGCGATCCGCGCATCGCGGATTCGTTATGGGCCGGGCGCGCCAATCTGATCGCGCAGCGATCGACGCGGTCGGTGGATCAGTTCAGTTTCGAGCGGTTCGCCTTCGTCCCCGCGATCGAGCGGCAAGTGCTGCCGGACTTGCACGCCGGGGTGGAGCTGCAAGTCGAAGAGATCAAGGTGTTCGATGTGGAGCAGGACGTGTTGAAGTTCAACCCGGCGGACGATGGCCGATCGACCGCGATCAGCCCCGGCCCGTTTCTCGTCTACGACCGGCGCGACGATCCCTTCATTCCGCATCGTGGGGTCTTCGATTCGTTGCGCCTGCGCTACAGCGCGGGCTGGCTCGGCTCGAGCTTGCCGTTGATCAAGGTGCTCGGTCAGCACAGCCAGTACATTCCGCTCGGGGAGGGCGTGACGTTTGTTTACGCACTGCGTGCGGGTTGGTCAGAGTCGTTGGAGAACAACACGCAGGTGCCGATCCGCGAACGCTTCTTCCTGGGCGGGCGCACGACGGTGCGCGGCTTCAGCGAGAATTCGATCGGGCCGACGGGCAGCAGCGATAACCCGATCGGCGGCGATTGGGACGCGAATGTCAACCTCGAGCTGCGCTTCCCGTTGCTCTGGGGAGTG
>JBGOUW010000201.1:0-8315 GCA_041477755.1 Binatia bacterium | reverse complement strand
TGCACCAGCAGGTGCAGCTTGCGACTGCCGGAGCGGAAGATCGCGTCGTTGGGTTTGACGTCGATCCACCACCCGTTCACCAGCGGACTGATGGCGCGGGCGATCGTCAACACGACGGTCCGAAACAGCGTCGCCACGTCAGCCGCCCACCACAGGACGAGCAAGAGCGCGAAGCTCAGCAGAAAGATGCCGGCGAAGCGCCACTTCATCGACGCGACCACTCCACCCAACTCATTGCGTACAACGTCACCAGCATCAGAAAGGCGCCCTGCCACACGTACTCGTGAAAGTACGGGAACAGCTGCGGCTTGAACTCGACCACCCGAACCAGCGTCGCGATGCGAAACATGTTGATGAACGTGAGTAGCACCACCCCGACCACCATCCCGATGGCCTTGGCGCTGAGCTTGGCCGGATAGGCCGCGATGAAACTCGCGAGGACGAACAACACGAACACGCCGGTACACTCGTGGTTGATATCGAGCGTCATCCCCGCCACCGCGATGAGGTTGTCGTTCACGGTCGCCTCGCTGCCGACGAGTTGCGCCATCCAGGCGGCGGACACGGCAATGTCCTTCTCGAAAACATGCAGATGATTCTGCAGCGAGGTGACCACGCTGAGCACACTGAACCCGATGAGGAAGGCAAAGAAAAGCACGCTGAACCGAAGGATCGGCGATTTCATGCAACGCACCATAGAGAGCAGCGCAGGCGGACTCAAGCGCCGAGCGGGATCCGGGTGCTTCACCGTTGACCGCGGCTTGCCGGTGGGTTACGGCGCGATGTCGATCGGCGTGCCGTCGTCGACCGCGCGCCAGATCTCGTCCATCTCGGCGTCGGTCACTGCAATGCAGCCATTGGTCCAATCGCGCCAATGATAGAGGCGGCCAACCCAGCTCGTGCCGTTTCGGAAGCCGTGAATCATGATGTCGCCACCCGGCAATGCGCCGGCTGCTTGCGCGTGCTCAACGTCGGCAGCGTCGGGATACGACAGGTGCAGCGAGAGATGAAAGCGGCTCTCCGGGTTGCGCCAGTCGAGCACGTAGTGACCTTCCGGGGTCTTGCCGTCGCCCTCGCGTTGTTTGTGGCCAGCCGGATCCCAGCCCAACGCAACGCGGTACGACTTCAGGACCACCTCGCCCTGCATCAGACGCAGCCAGCGCTCACGCTTGCGGACCACGACGCGGTCGGCCTTCACGCCCGACGGCAATGGCGACGGCAACCACATCGTGTACGCCAGACACAGCAGCAGACCGGTCGTCAGCAGCGCCAGCGCTCTAGGCCTTGCCCCAACCATCTGCTGTCGATTAGCTGCAAGACGGTAGTCACTCAACCTTGAAACATCGTGGAAACGCACCGGTTGACTGCACCGTGGCACTCCGCCAGTCGTACGGGATGGTCACGATCGCTGCCCCACTTGATCGTCGAGCCGTGCTGGTGCGTGGCGTGGGTGTGATCGTGCTGGCCTCGTTTCTGTTCGGCGCGATGGCGGTGTGCGTGCGGGTTGCGACCCTTGGCATGCAGTCCTCTCAGGTTGCCTTCGTACGCTTTGCGGGCTCGTTACTGGTGTTGCTCGTCGTCGGTCACGGGCGCGGGCTGCGGCCGCGGCCGGGCAATCTCCGTCGCGTGCTGTTGCGCGGCATGCTCGGCGCCGGGTCGATCATCCTCTACTACCGTGGCATCGAAGGCGCGGGTGCCGGCTTCGCGACCCTGATTCACTGCACGTACCCGGTGTCGACCGCACTGTTCGCAACCACGTTGATGGGCGAGCGCTTCCACGCCCGTCTCGGGGTGGGTTTGGCGCTCAATCTGCTCGCCGTGTTCGTCGTGCTGGGGCCGAGCGCGCACGTGAGTCACGCCACCATGCTCGGCGGCCTCAGCGCGATGGCTGCGTCGGTCCTTGCCGGTGGCGCGGTGGCAACCGCGCGGCAACTGCGCGCGAGCGAGAGCTCGTTTTTGATCACGACCTACTTCATGCTGGTCGGCATGGTCATCACCGCGCCGGCTCTACTGGCCGGCCTGCCACCACTGTCGCCGGCGCTGCTGCTCGCACTCGCCGGCGTGGTGCTGACGTCCGTCGCCGGGCAAGTGCTGCTGCACCAGGGACTCGGCTTCACGCCGGCGATCCAAGGCAGCCTGGCGGCGGCCACCAGTGTGATCACCGCAGCGGTGCTCGAAACCCTCTGGCTGGGCGACCGTCTCAGTCCGCACACACTGGTTGGCGCGTGTTTGATGACTGCCGCCGTCGGTCTCGCCGTGAGCCGGCGGTGACCCGCTGCACTTCCTCTCCTTCGGCACGCTGGCGATTACACGGTTCGTACAGTATGGGACCAGCGGTGCGATCGAGCGGAACGATGACGGAGATCTCCACGCAACAACTCGAACTGCTCTACGACGTGAGTCGTTCGCTCCACGCGCTGATCGAGTTGGATGACTTGATTCCGTGGGTGGCGGAGAAGACCAAGCAACTGCTCGACGCCGAAGGCTGCTCGGTCATCTTGCTCGACGAAACCGGTCGCGAACTCTACTTCCCGTACACCAGTCCCGAGAATCCCGCCGTCGCCGAGCGGCTGCGCAACCTGCGCATGCCGGCCGACAAAGGGATCGCGGGCGCGGTGGTGCAGAGCGGTGAGTCGCTGCTGGTTCCCGACGTGCGCCGCGATGCGCGGTTCTATTCGGAAGCCGATCAGCAAACCGGCGGCGATACCCGTTCGATTGTGTGCGCGCCGCTGCGCACGCAACGCGGCATCATCGGCGTGATCGAGGGCTTCAACAAACGCACGGGGACCTTCGCCCCCGCCGACCTCGCCTTCCTCGAAGCGCTCGCCGGCAGCATCTCCGTCGCGATCGAGAATGCGCGCCTCTATCGCACGCTCAAACTCTCCGAAGCGCGCCTGCGCGACGAGGTCGCCTTGCTCAGTCGCGAACGCCCGGGGCGGAGTCGCTTTGCCGACATCATCGGCAGCAGCCAGGCAATGGAACAGGTCTTCCGGTTGGTCGAGAGCGCCATCGGTTCGCCCATCACCGTGCTACTGCAAGGTGAAACCGGCAGCGGCAAGGAGGTCGTCGCGCGCGCGATCCACTTCGAAGGTCCGCGCAAGGACAAACCCTTCGTGGCCGTGAACTGCGGCGCGTTCACCGAGAGCCTACTCGAGAGCGAGCTGTTCGGCTACCGCAAGGGCGCCTTCACCGGCGCGAACAGCGACAAGCGCGGCGTATTCGAAGCCGCCGACGGCGGGACGATCTTTCTCGATGAGATCGGTGACACGCCGCCAACCACTCAGGTCAAGCTCCTGCGCGTGCTCGAACGCGGCGAGTTCATTCCGGTCGGCGATACCGCGACGCGCAAGGTCGACACGCGCATCATCTCGGCCACCAACAAGGACCTGCAGCAGGAAGTTCGCGCCGGCCGCTTTCGCGAGGACCTCTACTATCGCGTCAGCGCCTTCCCGATTCGTGTGCCGCCGCTGCGCGAGCGGCGCGAGGACGTCCCTCCGCTAGTGGCGCACTTTCTCAAGCGGCTCGCCGGAAAGTGGGGGAAGCCACCAATGACCGCGACGCCCGACGCCATCGAGTGTCTGCTGCGCTATCCGTGGCCCGGCAACGTCCGCGAGTTGGAACACGAACTCGAACGCGCCGTGACCCTCGCCGGCGAGTCGACCGCACTCGGGCCGGAATACTTCTCCGATCGGGTGATCGCCGCTCAGAGCGGAGCGGGGCACGTGCGGCTCGCGGGCACGCTCAAACACGCCCGCGATCAATTTGAACGCGACTACATCGCCCATGTGCTGCGGATACAGAACGGTAACGTCTCGCACGCCGCCCGTGCCCTTGGTATCAGTCGCGTCACGCTGCAGAAGAAAATGAAAGACTTCGGACTGCGCCCCCCCGGTCGCACTTGAGCTGCAAATTTTTGTCAGCAGCTAACTAGACCTAGCAGCACTCCAACCTCAGTAGTTCAGTGCGTTCTCCGCAACCGCCGCAAAGAATAGTTTGCGCGAGTGCAGCGCGCCGACTGCGCTCGCATCGTTTACAACAGCGTCAGTCGCGCGCACCAGCTTGGCACTGCGCTTGCGATGCAACGGGAACAGGAGGTGACGACAATGGTACTCGACATGACGGCTCACTTGGCTCCGATGATGTGGGGGATGATTGCGCTGATGGTGATCGCGGGCGCGTCGTTGCTCGCCTCGCACAACTAGCGCAGATCCCCGAGGAGGTTTCACCATGACAAGCTTGCTGTCCTTCGCTTCACTGCCTGCGTACGGCACCCTGACAGGGGTGATCGCCGGCGGACCCACGGTGGTCGCGGTACTGGCCTGGGGACTGATCGCGGCGCTGGTTGGATCGGGGTTGGGACTGTTGCGCAGCGGCACGTCGCGCAACTCGGCCCCGGTCCGCCAAGAGCCGGGCCAGCCCGATGCGCGCATTGACGCGGATGCCGTTGCGGCGATTCACTTCGAACTCGAACAGCCGCATCAGGAAGCCGCCTGAGGCGAACGATCACTCTGTCGCTGTCCCCCCTCCCCGCCCGCCGGGCCCGCGCCCGGCGGGGCTCTCGCATGATTCGAACCCCGGCCCGCCGCAAACGTGATGCCTGCTGCTCACCGCTCTCGTGATGCAGTCTAGGCTCACCTCAATGTCATTCTGAGTCGAACGCGAAGTACCTCCCTTCAGGCGACGTGGCCGCAGCGAGACGCAAAAAGTCCCTCAAATGTTTCGCCTCTTTTGATGCGCCGCGTGACCGTGCTACGTGGGCGGGCAACGTGCGTGCGTTTTGGATACGGTCTCTGCTGGCGGCGAGCGCGATCTTCGCGCTGTGGGGTGCGCGTGCACTCAGCGCAGGTGAGCGGCTGACGCTCAGCGACGCGCTGGGGCGTGCGCGCACGCAGCCGGCCCTGCGTGCAGCGCAGGCGGAGGTCGAGGCGGCGCGCGCGCGGTTGGCGCAAGCGGGACTGATTCAGGCGAACCCGGTGATCACCGGCGATGGCGCCTGGCATCGCACCCCGCCGGACACCCACGTCGATAGCGCCGTGACCCTGGGGCAAGAGGTCGAGGTCGGCGGACAGCGCGGACTGCGTCTCTCCTCGGCGCAGTACGATGTCGACCGCGCGGAACATCGGTTCGCCGACAAGTGGCGGACGGTCGATGGCGAAGTGCGCCGCGCCTTCTTCGGCCTCGCGGCGGCTGAACGGCGCAAGGCGCTCGCGGCCGATAGCGCGACCCTCGCCAATCGAGTGATCGAGACCACGCAACGTCGCGCGCGCGCGGGGGATGTCGGCGACCTCGAAGTACAACTGGCGCAGATCGAGAACACGCGCGCTGCCCAAGCGGTGGCCGCCGCCGAGACCGATCGCGCCCGCGCAGTCGCCCGCTTCGCCACCGCCATCGGCGCCGACCCGCAAGAGTCGCTCGTCATTGCTGTCGCGGACATCACGCCGGCGGCGCTGCCCGCACTGCCGCCGGAGGACGCGTTGGTCACGCAGGCGCTCGACACGCGTCCGGATCTCGCCGCCGCCCGCGCCGAGCGCGCGCGTCTCGAAGCCGAAGCGCGGCTCACGCATCGCCGTGCATTGGTTCCTAATCCAACCATCCGCGGCTTCTATCGACACGAGCAGGCCAACGAACAAATCGTCGGCGGAGAAATCGAAGTGCCACTGCCGGTGTGGAATCGCGAGCAGGGCACCGAAGCGGCGCTCTACGCCAACGCGCGCGGCGCGTCGGCCGAAGCCGATCGCTTGGCGCGCGAGATTCCGCGCCAGATCCATCTTGCCGTCGCCCGGCGCAACGCCGCAGCCGACGCTTGGACACGCTACGAGCGCGACACCGTGCCGGCCACCAACAGTGCGCGCGATCTCATCGAGCGCGCCTATGCCGGCGGTTACCTCGGCTTGCCCGACGTGCTGGCGCAGCAAGACCGCTTGCTGCAGATTCGCTCCGCCGCCATCGGCGCATGGCTGGATCTGCGCGAGGCAGAGGCCGATCTAGTCGAGGCCGTAGGAGAGGAGCCGAAGTGACCCGTTCATTGACGCGGCACGCACTGGCGTTGCTCATGGCTTTCCTCCCACTCTGCGGGTGCGACCGCAATGCAAACGAGCGCCACGAACAGATCGAGCAGACCCAACAGGCCGTGGTGCCGGGCGTCGAGACGGTGAGCGTCGCACTCGAAGAGGTGCGCGATGTCGTCCGCGTGTTCGCCACGGTGGCGGCCGAAGCGGAAGCGCCGGAGTTGCGCGACGCGCGTGCACAACTCGCCGAAGCGGACGCTCGCCAACAACTCGCAACGCAGACTGTGCGCCGCCTCGAAGCGCTCGCACGAACCGCCGTTGCGCCGCAAAAGGAGCTGCAAGCGGCGCGCGCGGAGCAAGCGGCGACGGCGGCCACGGCGGCGCGCGCGCGCCAAGTGCTGACGGCGTTTGGCAGCAGTCCCGAACGCACGCCGTTAGCCAGTGACGAGATCTGGGTGCTCGCCCAGATCGTGCAAGCCGACGTCGGACAGATCACCGTCGGCAGCAGCGCGCGCTTTATCGCGGACGCATTTCCGTCTCAGCAGTTCACCGGCACGGTCGACGCGACCCCGGCATACATTGATCAGACGACGCGCACCGCGCCCGTCCGATTGCGAGTGCGCGATGCCGGGCATCGCCTGCGTCCCGGCATGACCGGCGCCGCAATGATCGAAGTCGGCGCGCTGCGCGCTGCGGTCGTGGTGCCATCCGTCGCCGTCGTCTACGACGCCGAGCGACCGGTAGTGTTCATCGAAGAGAGCGCCGGCCACTATAGCGCGCATGCCGTCCAGCTCGGCGTCGCGCGCGATGGGCGAATCGAGATCGCCGCAGGACTCAGCGCCGGGGCGCGCGTTGCCACCACCGGCGCGGCCAGCTTGCTGTCGGCGGTCCGGTTGCCCGGCGCTTCCGACGTGGGACCGTAGGCATGGTCGCGCGATTGGTGCGCGCGGCGCTGACGCACCGCACGGTCGTCTTCCTGCTCGCCACGGTTGTCGTGCTGCTCGGCCTCTACGAAGCGTGGCAGGCGCCGCTCGATGTCTTCCCCGAGTTCGCGCCACCGATCGTCGAGATCCAAACTGAAGCGCCGGGCTTCGCGGCGCCGGATGTCGAAGCGTTGGTGACCACGCCGCTGGAGTTGGCGCTCGCCGGCGCGCCGGAAATCAAGAACCTGCGCTCCACGTCAACGCCCGGCTTGTCAGTGATCACAGTCGTGTTTCCATACGGGGCCAATCCGCTGCGAGCGCGGCAGTTCGTCATCGAGCGCTTGGCACTCGCCGCGGAACAGTTGCCACGCGGCGTCAAGCCAGCAGTCGCGCCGCTGTCGTCAGCGCTGACGTACATTCTGGCGATCGGGTTGCGGGCCGGACCGGAGATGTCGCCCCTGACGTTGCGCGATCTGGCCGAGTGGACGATTCGCCCCAGACTGCTAGGCGTCGAAGGAATCGCTAACGTGTTGGTGTTCGGCGGTAACAGCCGTCAGATCCACATCACCACGACCCCGGAGCGGTTGTGGGCCGCGCGCACCTCGCTCGACGATCTCGCCGATGCGGTCGCGGCCACCGATGCGCCGGCCGGCTCTGGTTTCTTCGACCGCGCGGGGCAACGTTTACCGACCTGGCTCGACGGTCGCATTCACACCCCAGCGGATCTCGCGCGGGCGCCGTTGCCCGGGCACGACGGGATGGTGCTGTCGGTTGGCGCTGTCGCCGATGTCGCCGAAGGTCCCGGAGTCGCGGTCGGTGGCGCGACCGTCAACGGTGAGCCCGGCGTGGTGTTGCTGGTCACCAGACAACCCGGAGTGAACGTGGTCGCCGTGACGGCGGCGGTAGAAGGCGCGCTGCAGGCGGTGACGCGCGTGCTGCCGCCGGGCGTGCGGGTAGACCCGGCGATGTTCCGTCAAGCGACGTTCATCGCCCACGCGCTCGGCAACTTGCGCCGCGCACTATTGGCGGGCGCGGTGCTGGTGGTGTTGGTGCTGATCGTGTTCATCGGCAACCTGCGTGCCGCACTGATCAGCGTTGTCGCCATTCCGCTCTCCTTACTCACCGCAGTGGCCGTGCTGCGGGCAGCCGGTGTCACCATCAACGTAATGGTTTTGGGCGGGCTCGCGATCGCCACCGGCGAAGTCGTCGATGACGCGATCATCGACGTCGAGAACGCGTGGCGCCGCCTGCGCAGCGCACCGGCTGGATCGCGGGCCTTCGACATCGTGCTGGCCGCGTCGGTCGAAGTGCGCAGCGCGGTGGTGTACGCGACCGCGATGGTGGCGCTGGTGTTTCTGCCGGTGTTCTTGCTCGGCGGCCTCGA
>JBGOUW010000131.1:0-10494 GCA_041477755.1 Binatia bacterium | reverse complement strand
GATTGCAGCCGTTGCGGTGGGTAGCGTGCGACGGGATCGGGCGGCAGAGATCACTCGCCGCCGGATTCTCAAGGTGGTCGAGCATCTGCTCGCGCACGGCGGCGAGGACGCGGTGTCGATCCGTGAAATTTGCCTGCGCGCGGCGGTGACGCCGCCGACCATCTACCACCACTTCGGCGACAAGCAGGCGCTGATCGATCGGGTCATCAGCGACTGCTTCGTCGAATTCGATCGCACCATGGCGCGGCGACGGGTGCCGGCAGACCCGGTCGAAGTGTTGCGGGTCGGGTTTGATCGCTACGTCGAGTACGGCGTCGCCCATCCGAGTCACTACCGATTGATGTTCCAGCCAGCGCATGCGCGGCCGACCGCGGCCGGCATGGCGTCGTTCAACAAGCTGCGGTCGGCGATAGCGGCGGTCGATGCGGTGGGTCGCTTGCGGGCTTCGGTGGACGAGGCGGCATTTGCGTATTGGAGCGCGGTGCACGGCATCACGTCGCTGCTCGCCGCCGGCTTCGGTCACGCGGATGATGCGGCCGTCGCACTCGTGCGCGACGCGCTCATCGCGCGGCTGACGAAGAAGCAGCTGAGCCGGCACGACGCCAAGAAAAAAACGTCAACAAGGAGGGCAGCATGAATCTCGAGAGTGAGACGAATCCGTTTCTCCGGGACAACTTCGGGCCGATTCGCAGCGAGGATGATTTTGATCAGCTGCGCGTGATCGGCGAAATTCCGCGCGAGTTGAACGGCACCTACTACCGCAACGGTCCGAATCCGGCCTTTGAACCCAAGGGGCGCTACCACTGGTTCGACGGCGACGGCATGATTCACGCCGTCGCGCTACGTGACGGGCAGGCGAGCTATCGCAACCGCTACGTGCAGAGCCGAGGCCTCGGCGAAGAGCTAGCGGCCGGCCGCGCGCTGTACGGCGGTCTCCTCGACATCGGCAAGGAGATGACCGAAGCGCCGAAGTTCAAGAACACCGGCAACACCAACATCGTCGTGCACGCCCGCAGGCTGCTGGCCTTGATGGAGGGGGCACTGCCGACGCAGTTACACCTCGGCTCGCTCGCCACACTCGGCGAATACGACTTCGACGGCCAGCTCAAGACGGCGATGACCGCGCACCCGAAGATGGATCCGGAGACCGGCGAGATGCTCTTCTTCGGCTACGCGCCGTTTCCGCCGTACCTGACGTACCACGTCGCCGACAAAGACGGGCGGCTGGTGCGGAGCGAGGAGATCGACATCGCCTGGCCGTCGATGATTCACGACTTCGTCACCACGCGCGATCACGTTATTTTCATTCTCTGCCCGCTGGTGTTCAGCCTTGAGAGCATCGCCGCGACCGGGTCGCCGTTCAGTTGGGAGCCGGAACGCGGGACGCGCATCGGCGTCATGCCGCGCAACGGCGGCAACGCCGACGTGAGGTGGTACAGCACCGACGCGAGCTATGTGTTCCATCCGATGAACGCCTTCGGCGACGGCGATAAACTCGTGCTCGAAGTCGCGCGGTTCGGAAGGCTGGTGTTCATGGACCCGACCGCGCAGCAGCAGGCGCAAGGTCCGGAAGTGAATCCACGTCTGCACCGCTGGACCATTGATCTGAAAGACGGCGGTGTGAAGTCCGAGCCGCTCGACGATCGCGTCGCCGACTTCCCGCGGGTAGCAGATGCGCGCGTCGGCTTGCCGCATCGTTTCGGATACATGGCCGGCGCCGGGGCGCACGTGAGTGCGACGCCGGAGTTCACCGCGGTCTACAAGTACGATCGCCAGACCGGGCGCCAAGACACGCACGACTTCGGTCCCGGCAACGGCTGCGGCGAAGCGGTGTTTGCGCCCAAGCGCGCGTCCGGTGGGGAGGACGAAGGGTACTTGCTGACCTTTGTGTACGATGCGGCGCACAATTGCAGCGAGTTTGTTATCCTCGACGCGCAGAATGTCAGCGCCGAGCCGATCGCGCGTGTGCAGATCCCGCGCCGCGTGCCGTACGGCTTTCACGGCAACTGGGTCGCTGACGCGTAGCGAGCTCAGAGCAACGGGCGACACCTGTGCCGCCCTCCAATGTTGGCCGTTGCTGATCTTCGCGGCGTTTTTGGGGGCCGAACCGGAACCTGATCGCCGGCCCTGACTTGCTCCAGACGGACTGCCGCACTACATTTGGAGCTGCATGAGCAAGCAGGGCGCCCCCGAGGCCGACTACGGAGTCATCACCGAGACCGAGAAGAAGGTCGAAGAGCCCAAGCTCTACAAGGTGCTGCTGCACAACGACGACTACACCACGATGGAATTCGTCGTGCAGGTGCTGGAGGCCGTGTTTCACAAGGCTCTGGCCGAGGCGACGCAGATCATGCTGCACGTCCACCGCCGTGGCATCGGTGTCTGTGGCATCTACACCTTCGAAGTGGCCGAGACGAAGGTCGCCGAAGTGCTCGGGATCGCCAAAGCGCACGAGTATCCGTTGCAGTGTACGATGGAAGAGGCATAGCCGGCGGCAGCCGTGAGAATTGAGGCGTAGCCGCAGGCGGCCGTCGAGAAGAGACGTAGAGACGAATGCGGAGAGGAAGGGCAGGCCGATGATCAGTCGCGAATTGCAAGCCAGCTTGACCCTGGCGTTGATGGAAGCCAAACGGCGCCGGCACGAGTACCTCAGCCTTGAGCACGTGTTGTTCGCGCTGCTGCACGACCACGATACGGCCGAGGTGATCCGTCACTGCGGCGGCGATCTCGATGCGATCAAACGAGACATCGAGGCCTTCTGGGCCACCCATGTGCGCGCGTTGCCCGAGGGCGCGGAAACCGATCCGAAGCAGACCCTCAGCTTTCAGCGCGTGGTGCAGCGCGCCGCGATGCACGTGCAAGCCGCCGGCAAGCGCGAGATCGACGGCCGCAACATCTTGGTGGCAATGCTGCGCGAACCGGAGTCGCACGCGGTCTTCTGCCTCGAGAAGCAGGGCATCACTCGCCTCGACGTGCTCAACTACGTCTCGCACGGCATTTCGAAGCTAGCGCAGGAACCCGATCCGACTCCGGACCGCGACGACGATGACGAAGAGTCGGGATCACGCCGGGCGCGCAATCCGCTCGAGCTGTTCACCCTCAATCTCGTGCAGCGGGCGCGTGAGGGGAAGATCGATCCCTTGATCGGTCGCGCGGCGGAGTTGCAGCGTACCATTCACGTGCTCTGTCGGCGGCGCAAGAACAACCCCATCTACGTCGGCGACGCCGGCGTCGGCAAGACGGCGATGGTCGAAGGGCTGGCGTTGCGCATCGCCAAGGGCGAGGTCCCGAGCGTGCTCAAGCAGGCGGTGATCTACTCGCTCGACATGGGCGCCCTGCTGGCCGGCACCAAGTTCCGCGGCCAATTCGAGGAACGCCTCAAGGGGGTGCTCGCGGCGCTCAAACGGGAGCCGCACGCGATCCTGTTCATCGATGAGATCCACACCATTGTCGGGGCCGGCGCCACCAGCGGCGGCTCGATGGACGCCTCGAACATGCTCAAGCCGGCGCTCAGCTCGGGCGATCTGCGCTGTATCGGGGCGACGACGTTTCACGAGTATAAGAGTTACTTCGAGCGCGATCGGGCGCTGGCCCGCCGCTTTCAGCGCATCGACGTCTTCGAGCCGAGCGTCGACGAGACCACCAAAATCCTCGAAGGCCTGCAGCCGCACTACGAGCAGCATCACGGCGTGCGCTACACCCCGGAGGCGATTCGCACCGCCGCCGAGCTGGCGAAGCGCTACATCAACGACCGCTTCCTGCCGGACAAGGCCATCGACGTGATCGACGAAGTCGGCGCGGCGATGAAGATCCTGCCGGCCGAAGAGCGCCGCGAGATGATCGAACGCACCGACATCGAAGATGCGGTGGCGCGGATGGCGAAGATCCCGCCCAAGAATATCTCCATTGACGTGCGCGAGCAGCTCAAGAACCTCGACAGCGATCTCGGTATGGTGATCTTCGGGCAGGACGCGGCGATCACCGCGCTCGCCAGCGCGATCAAACTTTCACGCTCCGGCCTCGGCCACCCAGAGAAGCCGGTCGGCAGCTTCCTGTTCTCGGGTCCGACCGGTGTGGGCAAGACCGAAGTGGCGCGCCAGCTCGCGCGCATCCTGGCCGTCGAGTTCCTCCGCTTCGACATGAGCGAGTACATGGAGAAGCATACCGTCTCGCGCCTCATCGGCGCGCCGCCGGGCTACGTCGGGTTCGATCAGGGCGGGCTGCTCACCGATGCGATCAATCGCACGCCGTACGCGGTGCTCTTGCTCGACGAGATCGAGAAGGCGCATCCTGATCTGTTCAACATTCTGCTGCAGGTGATGGACCACGCCACGCTCACCGACAACAACGGGCGTAAGGCGGATTTCCGCAACGTCATCCTGATCATGACCACCAACGCCGGCGCGCAGGAGATGAGCGCGACGCCGGTCGGGTTTGGTGCGCGCACCAACGCGGGCAAGGGCAAGCAAGTGATCGAGCGGATGTTCAGCCCCGAATTCCGCAACCGGCTCGATGCCACGATTGCCTTCGAGTCGCTCAACGACGAAGCCATCAAGCGGGTGGTCGACAAGTTCCTCATCGAGCTCGATCTGCAGCTCAACGAGAAGAACGTCATGGTGCAAGTCAGCGAGCGGGCGCGTACGTGGCTCGCCAAGCGCGGTTACGACCCGGTGTTCGGCGCGCGCCCGATGGCGCGGCTGATTCAGACCGAGATCAAGCGTCCGCTCGCCGACGAGATCCTCTTCGGCCGGTTGCAAAACGGCGGGACGGTTGAGATCGACGAAGCGAACGACGCACTGACGTTCCACTACCCGGCGAGAGTGCCGGCAACCGTTGAATCGTAGGGGTGAACTTACGCTGAGAACGACGAGCCGCACCCGCAGGTGCGGGTGGCGTTGGGGTTGAGAAACTTGAAACCCGCGCCGTGCAGTCCGCTGACGTAGTCGATGGTGATGCCCTGGAGGTATTGCACGCTCATCGAGTCGACGAACAGTCGAATCCCGCCTTGCTCGATCACCTGATCGTCCGCCTTCGGTGCCGGCTCGAAGCCGAGCGAGTACTGGAATCCCGAACAGCCGCCACCGACGACGCCAACCCGCAGGCCGGAGTCGTCGCCAAGCCCTTCGCGCGCGCGAGCCTCTTTCGCCATCTCGACGGCTTTCTCGGTGAGCGTGACCACCGGCTCCGCTCCCGGCGCGGTCGCGAACTCATCAGAAGTGTGGATGTGGTGGGCTTCATGTTCCATTTGTGAC
Organism: Binatia bacterium; assembly: GCA_041477755.1. Taxonomy (GTDB): domain Bacteria; phylum Desulfobacterota; class Binatia; order HRBIN30; family JACQVA1; genus JACOST01. The sequence continues at coordinate 5,242 of JBGOUW010000131.1, read as the reverse complement.
TGCCTCGCTTGGGCTCCGGTGAACAATCCGAGAACTTCGTTCGTCTCAGGGACCGTAGCCGGGCGATTTTCCAGTGTCAAGGCCGCGTTGCGCCGCAGCGGAGATTGCTTGAATTAGGCGCACGGTTCGGCCTATACAGACGCGGCGTTTTAAGCGATGACGATCTCACCTCGATACCTTGTTGTGGCCAATCTGGTGCTGCTGGCCGCCATCGCCTACGTGAGTTCGTCCGTGGTCGGGACCGCCATCGCCGCCAAACTGGTGCCGCCGCCGACCGTGCACCTCATCGAACCGCCGCCGCCCATGGCGAAGGAGGGGCGCAAGGCCAGCGCGCACTACGCGCTCATCACGACCCGCGACATTTTCAACTCTACGAAGCCGGAGCCCGAGAAGGCCAAGGGTCCACCGCCTAAGACGGAGCTGAAGGTCCGACTGTGGGGCGTGGCGATCCGCAAGCATGGCGGTTCCTCGTGCGTCATCGAGGACCTCGGCACGCACCAGCAGCAACTCTACAAGATCGGCGACACCGTTCAGGGCATTGCCAAGGTCGTTAGCGTCGAATGGGACAAGGTCGTACTCAACCGCGACGGTCAGGATGAGATCCTCGAGTTGCAAGCCGACGCCAAGCGACCGCCGGGAATGACGGCAGCGACTGGCGCAGCGCCCGCCGCCGTCACCAAGCCGGCTGACGAGCACATCCAATTGGTGGGCGAGAACCAGTACGTGATTGATCGCAGCGAAGTCGACAGCGCGCTGGAGAACATGAGCCAACTGTTCACTCAAGTCAGGGCGGTGCCGCACTTCGAGGGCGGCAAAGCCACCGGGTTCCGGTTGTTCGCAATCCGTCAGGATAGTCTGTTCGACAAGATTGGTCTGAAGAACGGCGACATCATCCAGAGCATCAACGGCCAGGAGTTGTCCGATCCCAGCCGCGCGATGGCGATGCTGACCGAATTGCGCGATATGCACGAACTCACGGTGCAGGCGCTGCGCAACAAGCAATCGATCACTCTGGGCTACCGGATTCCCTAGACCGAAGATGCGAGGAGCTATGCCCCGATTGCGTCGCCCCGTCACCCTGCTGGCCATCGTGATGGGCCTGTGGTGCAGCCTGGCCCCGCTTGCCGCGGCCCAGCCAGCGAAGCCTGCCGCCCCGCAACCCGCACCGGCTACGCCCGCCGAAGCCGAATCTGACGACGAGCAGCCCGATGACGGTCGCAACATCCAGATGGATTTCCAGGACGTCGACCTCGGCGTGCTGGTGAAGTTCATCAGCGAGATCGCTCACAAGAATTTCATCGTCGACGAAAAGGTGAAGGGCAAGATCACCATCATCTCGCCCGCCAAAATCTCCGTTGACGAAGCCTACCTCGTCTTCCAGTCCGTGCTGCAGGTGAAAGGCTTCACCACCGTGCCGAGCGGTTCGGTGATCAAGATCGTGCCGACCAAGGATGCGAAGAGCTCGACGCTGCGGACCATCATCCCAAAAGGCGCCGTATCGCCGAGCGATGAATTCATCACCCGGCTGGTTCCGCTCACGCACGTCGATGCCAACAACATGGTGGCGATCCTGCAGCCGCTGGTTTCGCCCGACGGTTTGCTGACCGCGTACGCGCCGACGAACACTCTGATTTTGATCGACACCGCGGCGCAGACGGCTCGCCTGATCAAAATCCTGGCCGAACTCGATGTGGAAGGGCAGGAACGTGGCATCGAAGTGCTACGGCTCAACTATGCGTTCGCCACCGACATCGCCCAGACGCTCGCCCAGGTGCTGGACGAGGGACAGCAGGCTGGCCAAAATCCCGCAGCCCCAGCACCCGCGCCGGCCCCAGCAGCGGGCCGAGCCGGTCGAGCTGCGGGGGCGGGGCAGGCGTCGGTGTCGGGTGGCGCGCCCGGGCGCGCGTTCAAGATTATTCCCGACGAACGCACCAACTCACTGATCGTTCTGGCCGGCGGGCTCGAGATGCGCCGCATCAAAGATATCGTGGCGCGCCTCGACGTGCCCCTGCCGCTCGGCAACAGTCGGATTCATGTCTACTATCTCAAGTACGCCAACGCCGTCGAGTTGCTGCAGGTGCTCTCGACCATGGTGAACGGCGGCGGCGGCTTGGCCGCAGCTAGTCTCAGTGGCGGGAGGGGTGGGCGCGGCGGTCTTGGCGGCACCGGCAGCCGCGGCGGCCGTGGTGGTCTTGGCGGCGGTGGAGGTGGATTCGGTGGCGGAGGCTTGGGCGGCGGTGGCTTGGGTGGGGGATTCGGTGGTGGCGGGCTCGGCGGCGGTGGCTTGGGGGGTGCCCGCTTGGGTGGTCTCGGCGGCGGCAACAGCCTCTTTCCCGCGGGACAAGCGGGTGCGTTGGGTGGGACGCCGTTAGTGTCGGGGCAACCGTTTGGGGCGGCGATTGGCGGGCAGCAGGTCGAGGCCATCCGCATGACGGCCGATCCGCAAACCAACTCAGTCATCATCAACGCATCGCCGCAGGACTACGAGACGATCAAGGAGGTTATCGAAAAACTCGACGTGCGCCGCCGCCAGGTCTACATCGAGGCCATCATTCTCGAGGTGCGACTCGAAAAAGCGCGCAGCCTAGGTTTTGATTTCCAGGGTGGGACAGCGTTGGGGAGTGCAGGCATCGGCATCGGTCGGACCAATCTCAGCGACAACCTCAATACGTTCGCGACCAGTCCGGGCAGCATCCAGGGGTTGCTGCTGGCCGCGGTGAGCAATCAGACGGTGCGGCTGCCCAACGGCAGCGTCGTACCGGCGCAGCAAGCGCTGTTTACGGCGCTGCAGAGCGACAACGATGTCAACGTGCTCTCGGCACCCAATCTCTTGACCACCGACAACCAAGAGGCCGAAATCGTCGTCGGCCAGAACGTGCCGTTCGTCGCAAGCCGTTCGACCAGTGAAACCAACCTGAGCAACCAGTTCGCGATGGTGGAGCGGCGCGATGTCGGCATTACGTTGCGCTTCACGCCACAGATCTCCGAAGGCGGCACGGTTCGCCTCGACATCTTCGAGGAGGTCTCGGCGATCGTTCCAACTTCGCAGGCGGAGACACTCACCGTCGGCCCGACCACCACCATCCGGTCGGCGAGTACGACGGTGGTCTCGCGCGACAATCAGACCATCGTCATCGGCGGCCTGATCTCGGACGACATCACCCAGCGGCGCAGCGGGATTCCGTTCCTCAGCAACATTCCGGTGCTCGGCAACCTGCTACGGAACACGTCGTCAGCGCGTGAAAAGGTCAACCTGATCATCTTCCTGACTCCGCACATCGTGCGCAATGAAGCCGATCAGCGCAAAGAGTCGTTGCAGCAGCGCGATCGGATCAAAGCGTTCATGGAGGAGCAGCACATTCCGAACAAGCGCTCGGATATGCTCGACACGCCTGGGTGGGAGACGTTGCCAGCGCCGGCCGAAGGGGGCGAGAAGAAGCAGTCGGCTCCGCCTCCGCCCGATGCCGGCGCCAGCGAGGCGAGCAGCCTGCCGCCGCCCGCGCAGGTGCGTTACGTGTTGTTGGCGAGCTTCTGGGAGCAGGGTCAATCGCCGCCTCTTCTGGCCGCCCCCAACGGCCTGCTCGCGCTCGCCGTGCCGGCAGATTCGGAACTACGCTCACTGTTCATGCACGGTAGAGATGTCCGGTTCGAGAGCGACACCTACAGCGCCCTGTATCACTGCCTGGATACCTTCAGCTCGCGGGAGCAGGCGATGGCAGTGTATCCCGAGGGATTGCCGGTGGGCGGCGAGCCGCGCGAACTGCTACATTGGCGTGACATCGCAACCGATGCGTCGACGCGCAACATCCACGCGTGGACGAAGGTGAATTAGAGCGCATGGCAGTCGCAGCACGATCTCTTGAAGCGTTTCTCGTCGAGCACGGCGGGGTCTCGGAGGCCACACTCGATAAGGCGCGCGAGCGTCTGCGCGACGGCCGCGACCTCGGCGACGTGCTGCAGGAGATGGGCGCCATCGATAGCCGGACGTGGGCACACGCGCTCGCCGAACACTACGGCCTGCCCTTCGTTGAGCGGCTGCCCGAGGACGCGCACCCGCTCGGGCTCATCGACTCGTTGCCGATCAACTTCGCCAAGCGCTACCAGCTGCTGCCCATCGGCGCCGACGGCGACTTGGTGACTGTCGCCACCGCGGACCCGTCCAACTTTGGCCCCCTCGATGATCTGAGGTTGTTGCTGCGCCGGCCGATACGGGTGCTGGTGGCGCCGGCGCCGATCGTCGAAGCGGCGATCAACCGGGCCTACGATCAGGCCTCAGGGACGGCGTCCGATCTGCTCGAAGGCCTCGATGAGGAGCGGCTCGATCTCGCCGCCAGCGAGTTCGAAACCAAAGATCTCCTCGAAGCCGACGACGAAGCGCCGATCATTCGGTTGGTCAACTCGCTCTTGTTTCAGGCGGTGAAGGATCGCGCCAGCGACATCCATATCGAGCCGTTCGAGCGCGATCTCGCCGTGCGCTTTCGCATCGACGGCGTGCTCTACGACATCCTCTCGCCGCCGAAGCGCTTTCAGCCGATCATCACCTCGCGCGTGAAGATCATGGCTGGCCTCAACATTGCCGAGAAGCGCTTGCCGCAAGACGGGCGCATCCGCATCCGTCTCGCCGGGAAGGACGTGGACATCCGCGTGTCGATCGTGCCCACCGCGTTCGGCGAGCGCGTGGTGATGCGCTTGCTCGACCGCACCACCACCGTGCTGCACCTCGAGGAACTCGGGCTCACCGGGCACAAACACGAGCTGGTCGAGAAACTGATCAAGCAGAGCCACGGCATCGTGCTGGTCACCGGCCCCACCGGGAGCGGGAAAACCACCACGCTGTACGCCGCGCTGTCGAAAATCAATACGACGGACAAGAACATCATTACGATCGAAGATCCGATCGAGTACCAGTTGCACGGCGTTGGCCAGATTCAGGTGAATCCGAAGATCGAGCTGACCTTCGCCAGCGGCTTGCGTTCGATTTTGCGTCAGGATCCCGACGTGATCATGGTCGGCGAAATTCGCGACGTTGAAACGGCTGAGATCGCCATCCAAGCCGCACTCACCGGTCACTTGGTGTTCTCGACGCTGCACACCAACGACTCGTTTGGCGCAATGACACGCCTACTCGACATGGGCATTGAACCGTTTCTGGTCTCCTCGTCGGTGGTTGCCGTCATGGCCCAACGCTTGGTTCGCCGCCTGTGCCCCGATTGTCGCATACCCTACACGCCGTCGGTGGAAG
>JBGOUW010000600.1:0-2957 GCA_041477755.1 Binatia bacterium | reverse complement strand
CGTGTTGAGCACCTTCGGGAAGATCAAGATCGACGCCCCTTGCTCCGTCACGACGTCCGCGCGAGCGCTCGTCGCCATTACGCCCAGCGCCATCCCGAACCCGCACAGGCTCGAGAGAAACGCAGTCCACTTCACCATACGCATTGCCCTCCTCCTTTCAAATCGACCGATACTCATCGCCGCGCTGGAGGCGCGATTCGCAACGAGCGTTACCACAGATACGGAGAGATTCGATCGAAACGTGCTGCCCTTCATCCTACCCATGGCCCTCACCACCATCCTCTACCCACGCTACGGCTCTCCCGGCGTGTCGGTAGCGCACAATCGCACAAAACGCCACCAGCTTCCACCCCGTCCGCTCGCATCGAAGAACGGGACGTTTGTAGCCTGACCGGCTCCTGCATCTGGCGGTCCGCTCGACGAGCGGGCGCCAGCAGTCGAGCCGTGGACAAAAAAAGAGCCGGACGATTGCTCGCCCGGCTCTTCGTCTACGAAGACTGGAAACGACTACGGCGCCGGGCAGGGATTCTCGGGCGTGCACTCGATGCCCGAGAGTTGCACGACATCTTGGCGTGCACGGCTCCCTTGGTAGTCGATGTTGAACGCCGCCGAATGCTTGTCCCCATCGTCATGCACCTCTTCGGCGATCGCCAACAGCCCATCACCGCGGGTGCGGTCGGTGCCGTCGACCGCGCGGATGCGGGTCTGCCCCGTCAGCGTGCCGGCCACCGCCACGTTGAAGATCGAGCGATCGTTACCGGTGGAACCCACTTGCGAGTCGATGTCCGACAGCCGGATGCTCAGGTAGCAGGTCACCTTCTTGCTCGTCGAGAAGCGCTGCTCGAACTCGTTGTACACCAGGAACTGCGCGGTCGTGGAAGCCGATCCGGTATTCTGCAGCCCGAAGTTCTCCGAGCACGGCACCAACGTCAGCGTGGTTTGCACGTTGTCGCCGCGCACCGGCTCATCGGCGTCGTCGAAGAAGTGGTTCAGGATCAGCACACCAGGGCAGGCCGCATACTCTGGGCCCGGACAGGCGGCGTTGCTGCCGGCACCGAGACAGAGTGTATCATTGCCATCATTCGAATCCTGCACCGCCTGAATACCGATCGCGTTGTACGATTCGGCGTCGGTGTCGCCGTCATTGTCGATCGTCGCCTGGCCCTCGAGATCGCCGTGGAAATTGTTGTCCGAGTCGGTGCCCTGTGACGGCTGCTCGCTCACCAAATCGACCTGCACGCACTTCAGCTCACCCTTGAACGGATCTTCGGGCGCCGGCGGAATCCGGCTATTGAAGTTGAACGCCGGCTGCCCGCGCAGGTTCGCGGGCAGATTGGGGTCGTTGTCGATGGGGCCGACCTTCTCCAAGCCGTCCAACGGAAAGTTGGACATGCCCTCACTGAGCAGCCAGACGATCGGCTGATGGGCAGTAAGGTGGAAGCGGAAGTCGGTCTCGGTCCATCCTGGAATGCAACGGCCACCCGGATCATCGCCGTCACAGTCGTCATTGCCGTCATTGGTGTCGCAGACCAGCGGCACCGTCCCACCACCACTGGGCGCCCCCGCGTTCGAGCAGTGCGAGTTGGCGTTGACCAGGAAGCAGCGCGCCGCAATCTGATGCGGTGACGCATTGCTGATCTGGATCTCGGTATCGATACTGTTGTTTGTATCCGCGACTAGTTTGGGAAACACCAGCAGCGCGGCCGCCTTGTCGGAACCGACCACCGCGTCTTGCGCCGCCGCACTCCCCGCCACCAGCAGCACCCCTGTGAGGATGGTGACCACCCCCGCGAGAAAAGGATTCCGCTTCACCGTACGCATTGCCCTCCTCCTTTCAACTCTCAGCGAGCTTAGAACTGCTCCGGGAGCACGATCTGATCGAAGGCCCCACCATCGGTCCCGGTGAACCGGTCGCCTTCGGTGTGAATATTCACCGCGGCACGCGCCGTGTCATCACGGGTCGTCTCCGCCACCCCCACCACCGCGCCATTGAAGGTGCCGTCGGTGGGATCGGCCGGCGTGATGCGCGTGTGTGCCACCGTCGTCCCCAGTACCTCCGCCGAGAACACAGACAGGTCATGGTCGTTCGGGCTGTCGATATCTGCCAAGAAAATATTCTTCCAGCAGTTGACCGTGGTGCTGGCCGAAAACTTCTCTTCGAACTCGTTGTAGATCGCGAACTGCACCGTCACCTTGCTGCCCTGCTGGGTCTCGAAGTTCTCCGAACACGGCACCAGCGTCAACTCCGTATCGACAGGGTCACCGTCGTTGACCAGGTCGTCAGCACCGTGAGTGAAGTGATTGAGCTGCAATACCGCGGGGCAGGCGTTGTACTCACCGTCGCGGCTGCCGTCGCGCGGCTTGTTGAGCAACAGCGTGTTGCCGGTGGCCCCGACCAAGTTGCTGCCTAGAATGCCGATCGCGTTGTACTTGCTGACATCCGAGCTGTCCTTGTTCTTGAGGGTCGCCTGCCCGATCAGCGAGTTGGCGCCCACCGGCCCACCATCGGCATTCACCTGCACGCACTTCAGCTCACCCGTGAAGCCGTCGCTCACCGGTGGAATCGCGCCTGGGTCGAGCCCCGCCCCATCGGCACCGTTGTCGAAGTCATCCGACGGATCGATCGGCCGGCCGCTCGACACCTTCCAGTGCGTGGGCTGTTGCCGGGTCAGCCAGATCGTAAAGTCGGTTTCGTTCCACTGCGGGTTGCAGCCGGTGCGAGGATCTTCCTGGTCGCAAAACGAGGGGAGCTGCGCATCGACGTAAAAGCAGTGAACGTGCACCATCTGCTGTGACCGGTTGGTGATCTGAATGATGGTGTCGACATCCGCCGTGTTGAGCACCTTCGGGAAGATCAAGATCGACGCCCCTTGCTCCGTCACGACGTCCGCGCGAGCGCTCGTCGCCATTACGCCCAGCGCCATCCCGAACCCGCACAGACTCGAGAGAAACGTAGT
>JBGOUW010000165.1:0-9311 GCA_041477755.1 Binatia bacterium | reverse complement strand
CCACGCGCGATTTGTTTTTCGCGCAGGGTTTCGTCCACGCGCAAGACCGGCTGTGGCAGATGGAATTACGGCGACGCATCTCGTCGGGTCGCCTGGCCGAAGTCTTCGGCCCTAGCGCGCTGCGCCGCGACGTGTTTGCACGCACCCTGGGCTTCCAGCGCGGCCTGGATCAGGAGTGGACAACCTACGACGACGAGACGCGCGCGATCATCACCGCGTATGCGACCGGCGTGAACGCGTGGATCGAGACCCATCGCGGTCGCTTGCCGATCGAGTTCCAACTCGTCGGCTTCGAGCCCGAACCGTGGCAGCCGCTGGACGTGCTGACGCGGGCGGTGGCCTACAACCAAGGCGGCATCTGGCCACGCAAAGTGTTGCGCGCGCGCCTGATCGCGCGCCTTGGCGCGGAGCGCACGCGCCAACTCATGCCGACCGATCCCGACATCGCGATTGAGGTACCACCTGGGCTCGACTACGGCTGGATCGACGCCGCTGCGGTTGCCGATCATCTCGAATCGCTGGGCTATCCGCCCGACGACGACCTCGCGCAGCGCGGCCTCGACCTCGCTCCGGGCGCGCGCTGGTTCGGCACCCGAGGGGAAGCGGCGGGCGACAGCGCCGTCGGCTCCAACAACTGGACGGTCGATGGGTTCAAATCGACGACCGGCAAGCCGCTGTTGGCCTCCGATCCCCATCTCGGCTTGGCGCATCCGTCGCACTGGTACGAGATGCATTTGGTCGGACCCACGTACGATGGCCGCCGCTTCTACAACGTCACCGGCTGCTCGACACCCGGACAACCAGGCATTGTCATCGGTCGCAACGCGCGTATCGCCTGGGGTCTCACCAACGCGTCGGCGGACGTCCAAGATCTCTACGTCGAAGAATTCGATCCCCGTGAATGGACCCGCTACCGCACCGCGACGGGCTGGGCACAAGCGACGGTGATCGAAGAGACGCTGCGCGTCCGCGGCGAAACCGACCCGCATCGACATCCGGTGCGCGTCACCAAGCACGGCCCGATCGTGTACACGTCAATGGACGGCCGTTATGGTCTCGCGTTGCGCTGGACCGCCTACGAGCCGGGGTCGGTTTTCAATCAAATGCTCGCCATCAATCGCGCCGCGAACTGGGAAGAGTTCAGCGCGGCGTTGCGCGCCTGGACGGCGCCCCCGATGAACTTTCTCTACGCCGACGTCGACGGTCACATCGGCCACGTCGCCGCCGGCTCCTATCCGATTCGGCGACACGGGGCCGGCCTGGTGCCGGTTCCGGGATGGAGCGACGACTATGAATGGGACGGCTACGCGCCGTTCGAGCATTGTCCGCAGACGTTCAACTCGCCGGAGCATTTTCTCGCGACGGCGAACCAACGCACGACCAGCAAGAGTTCGCCCCATTCGGTTTCGCACGACTGGGATGCCGGTTTCCGAGCGGCGCGCCTCAAGAGCCAATTGCACGCGCGGCGCCGGTGGTCCGTCGGTGACATGGCGACGTTGCAGAGCGATGTAACTTCGTTGCCGGCGCAGATGATGGTGCCGTACCTCGTGGCTGCGCTCGACGGCGAGGCCGACGGCGACAGCACGCTTGCGCTGGACCTGCTGCGCGGATGGAACGGTGTGCTCACCGCCGACAGCGCTGCGGCGGCGCTATACGAAGTGATCCTGCATCGCTGGTTTGCCAACGCGTTTCGCGCGCAACTCGGCGATCTGTTTCCGCACTACATCGATCAGAGCAGCCACGTGTTGCAGGCTGCGCTGCGGCTGCTCGAACAGCCCGATCCGTTCTGGCTCGCAGCGGCCGCGGGTGCGGAGCACGGCGACGCAACGACGTTGCGGGATCTTGTGCTGCGCCGCAGCGTCCGCGAAGCGGTCGTGGAGTTGCGCGAGCGGCTCGGTGACGATCCGCAGGCGTGGCGTTGGGGTCGCTTGCACTCGGTCCTCTTCGTTCACGGCGCGGCCCGTACGCCCGAGTTGAAGCGGCTGTTCAACGTCGGCCCGTTCGAGATGCCCGGCGATGGTTTTACGCCCAACAACACCGGACAAAATTTCCGTTTCTCTTATCGCCAGGTCGCCGCCGCATCGTATCGGCAGGTCGTCGACCTCGGCAATCCGGACGCGTCGCTGTCGATCCACACCATCGGCCAAAGCGGCCAACCCGAGAGCCCGCATTTCGGCGACTTCGCGCCGTTGTGGGCACGCGGCGAATATCACCCCATGCTCTTCACACGGGCGGCCATCGACGCGGTGGCCGAGGCGACGCTAGTGCTGCAGCCGCAGACGTGATCCGCGCTACGGCCCTGGAACTATCTTGAAGACCTCGCCACCGAGGTCGCAGATGTAGATCTCGCCGCGCGCGTCTTCGCCGAAGGACGAGAGCTGATCGATCGACAGGCCGCCGCCGGGCGCGAGATCCGCGGTGCGGTCTTGCGGGTTCGTGGCAACGCCGCCGGAGACTTGAACCGTCTTGATGAATGCACTGCAGAAATCACCGTAGAAATACGTCCCACGCAAATCGGACATGGCGCAGCCGCGATAGACATAGCCGCCGGTCACGGAACACCCTTGGCCGTGATCGTAGTCGAGCACCGGCAGCGTCAGCCCGGTCTGATCGCATCCGCTGGACGGATTGAAGCAGTGCCCGTTGCCCTCGACGGTGTTCCAGCCGTAGTTCTCGCCGCCGGCGCTCCCGACGGGCTGGTAGTTCACTTCTTCGTAGCTGCTTTGGCCGACGTCGGCGATGTAGAGATCACCGGTGACGCGATCAAAGCTGTTCCGCCACGGATTGCGTAACCCGAGTGCCCAAATCTCCGGGCGCGCGGTTGGCGAACCGACGAAGGGATTGGTCGGCGGAATCGCGTAGGGGGTGGCGCCATCGACATTGATCCGGAGCATCTTGCCGAGCAGCGTGGCGGGATTCTGCCCGTTGCCCAGCGGATCACCGCCGCTGCCGCCGTCGCCAAGGGCGATGTAGAGATAGTTGTCCGGGCCGAAGGCGACATGTCCGCCGTTGTGATTCGAGAAGGGTTGCGTGACTTGCAGGACGATGCGTTCGCTCGCACCGTCTGCGAGGTCGGGATTGGCGCTCACGCGATACTCTGACACCACCGTGTTGCCGCTCGGGTCGGTGTAGTCGACAAAGAAACGGCCGTTGGTGGCGTACTGCGGATGAAAGGCGACCCCGAGCAATCCACGCTCACCACAGCATGCGATCTGCGGCGCCAGATTGAGGAACGGCGTCGCCAGCAACGTGCCCCACTTGAGGATCTTGATCGCGCCGGTTTGTTCGACAATGAAGATGCGGCTGACATCGCCGCGCGGCGCGGTGACGTAGAGCGGAGAGCTCAGTCCGCTTGCCACGCGCACCGCCTTGATCGCGGTGCCCGATACAGGGGTAATTCCTGCACACACGTCGCCACAGGCCGTTGATTCGAGCTGACAGGTCGCGGAACAGCCGTCGCCGTTGATGACATTGCCGTCGTCACACTGCTCACCGTTTTCGAGGACGCCGTCGCCGCATACCGATGACGTGCATGCATGGCTGAATGCATTGGTTGCCAGGGAATCGTACGGCAGGCCGGCACCGACGATGGCCGGGCGCCCCGAGCAATCGAGCCGGGCGGTCGTGCCGGCGCCACAGTTGGAGTCGAGCCGATGCGCGCGCACGTCGAGCGCTCGGTTGAGTAGCGCGCACGAGCGACCGCGCGGCACATACGTCGTCAGACACACGCGCGCGTAGCGAATGAGCAAACTGAGATAGTCGGCGGAGTCGTTCATGCAATTCACCGCCTGCGCGCGTGACGCTGGTGCGAGCAGCAAAAGCGCCACGAATAGCCAGGTCGCTCGTCTCATCGTTCCCCCAATGCAGGTCGCAGTCTACCCGCGTCGAGAGGGGACACACAACTGATTTCTCAACGGGGCGGCAGCGACGCGAACCACTCGAGGATGCGCACGTTCTCCGAGCGCGGGTACGTATGGGAGAGGTGAGGCAGCTCGCGATACTCGAGTGCGGCACCGGCGGCAGTGAGTCGCTCGCGAGCGAGTCGCGCCAGCTGTATCGGAAAAAGAAAGTCGAGCGCGCCGTGAACCAGATAGATCGACACACCGCGTGCGCGGCCGAGATTCCCGATGGGCTCGTTTGCCGGATGCAGGACACCACACAACGGCGCGAGCGCGCGATAGATCTCGGGATGAGCGAGACCGTACAGCAACGTGAAGGTCGCACCATCCGACAAGCCGGTGAGCAAGATGCGATCGATCGCCACATGGTAGCGCTGGCTGAGCCAGGCGAGGATCTCGAGCAGACCTTGATCCTCGACTTCGCCCCAGGTGTCGGTCACCGCTGAGGGGGCGACCAGCAAGTATCCCAAACTGCGCGCCTCGCGCACCCAGGTCCACAGGAAGTCGCGGCCGTTCCCGGAACCACCGTGCAGCGCGACAATCAGCGGCCACGCCCGCTCGGGTGTGTAGTGTTCCGGGACGTAGAGCGCGAAGCCACCGTGATGCCCGCCGGCGGAAACGTGGACGACGCCGGTCGCTGGCGCGCCGTCGTCGCCACGAAGCGCCGGCCGATCGTCGATAGTGACGCCGGGAAGCTGAAAGTAGTCGGCAAACGGCGGCAGCGCCCGCCGAAAGAAATAGAACCCCTCCTGCGCCTGGGCGACTTCATGTAGCGCGCCCAAAATATACGGGATGCGCTGCTGCGCCTCGACGGTCGGAAAGCTGGTGAACAACTCGCATGCGCGTTCCGCGTGCTGCAGCGCTTCATCGACACCGCGGGCAAACGCCGCCAGTGGGTCCGGTGGCGGCGCGGCCGTCAGCGCGGCTCGCGCCGAATGCAACGCCGCGCGATGTACCCGCTCGGTCTCCGCCGCCAGTATTGCGGAGCGCTGCGGCGCCAGTTGCTCGGCGACGGTTTCCATCCAAGCGAGGAAGTTGCGCGCCACTCGGCTCGCATCGAGCACCGCGCGCAGGTAGTGCGCTTCGTCGTCGGGGATGTCGCTCATCGCTCCGCACGGTAGCGCAGAGCCGCCCGCCAGGCCACATACCCGCGATTCGCTACGATCGTCCACTCGACAGTCTTGCGTCACGGCGTCGCTCGCGGCAAATGCTGGCGCATGAAACTTTATCGCTTCGAGTACAGTTGCTACGCGCGCAAGGCGCAGATGGTGCTCGACCTGCTCGGGTTGACCTACGACATCGTCGAGGTACCGTTCGGCGATCGCACTGAATTGGCGACGCTGACTCACGGGTACATACAGGTCCCGGTGTTGGTCGACGATCGCGGCAAGGTTACCGTCGACTCGCGCGCGATCTGCGAGACGGTGCTGCAAGGCGAGTGCGCCGAACGGCTGGTGCCGGCGCCGTGGCAGGGGCCAATTTGGGCGTATGCTGATTGGTGTGACGGGCCGCTGGAAGACGCATTGTTCCGCATCGCATCACCCAAGCTACGCCATCACTTCAAGCGCGTCGCCGACCAAGCGCTGTTCGTTTTCGTCAAAGAGCGCAAGTTCGGCAAAGGTTGCGTCGACGATTGGGAGCGCGGCGCGGCGGATCTGATCGCTCGCGCTCGCGCGTTGCTCGCACCGACCGTGCAGACGCTCCGCCAGCAGCCGTTCATCTTCGGCGCGCGCGCCACGCTCGCCGACGCCGCACTCTACGGCCAATGCGCGATGCTGCGCTTCGCCGACGCGGCGATGCCCGGCGCGCTAGCGCCCGAGTTGTATCCGTGGATGAGTCGGCTGGAGGACGCGCGCCCGGCGAAGTAACCGCCGCCCTCCTTCAAGAAGTGATCGAATCCAGTGATTGAAGCTCGCATTCGCCGATCGACGGCACCGATCGACGGTCAGTTGCGCAGACGCCGCGGCGCGATACAGTGGCGCCCAAATGCGTTCGCGGGTTGACGTCCCTGCTGCACCCATCCGCATCGGCGTCTCGTCGTGTCTGCTCGGCAACGCCGTTCGCTACGACGGCGGACACCAGCGCGACGCGCTTCTTGTCGACACGTTCGGCCGCTACGTCGAGTGGGTGCCCGTGTGTCCCGAAGTCGAGATCGGACTCGGCACGCCGCGGCCGACGTCGCGCCTCGAAGGGAGCGGCGACAATCTCCGCTTGATGATGCCGAGCACCGGCGGCGACTATACCGACGCGATGCGGCGATACGCACAGGCGCGTGTCGCCGCGCTGGCGCGGCGCAGCCTGTGTGGCTACGTGCTGAAGAAGAATTCACCCAGCTGCGGGATGGAGCGGGTGAAGGTGTACGGTGCCAAGACGATCCCTACGCGCGCCGGTCGCGGCCTGTTCGCCGACGCTCTACTGCGACGCTTTCCGAACCTTCCTGTCGAAGAGGAAGGGCGGCTCAGCGATCCCCGCGTTCGGGACAACTTCATCGCGCGAGTGTTCGCGTACCATCGCGTGCGGACGCTCTTTGCGACGCGTTGGACGCTTCGCGACCTGATCGCGTTTCACTCAGCCCACAAGCTGCAACTGATGGTCCATGCACCGGCGCGCTGCCACGGACTCGACCAACTGATTGCCAAAGCGAACACACTCTCACGCACTGAGGTGCGCACACGCTATGAAGCCGACTTCATGCGCGCGCTCGCCGTGCGCGCCACCACCAAGCGGCACACCAACATGTTGCGGCGTCTGGTTGGACGGTTCAGTTCGCAGCTCGATCCGAACGCCCAGTGCAAACTGCTCGGAGTGATCGATGACTACAGTCGAGCGTTGATCCCGCTGATGGTACCGCTCACCCTTGTTCGCGACTACATCCGACAATTCGCGGTGACATCTCTGTCGGCACAGACCTACCTCGCACCGCACCCGATCGAGTTGATTCATGAAGTCGCGGGCGCGCCAAACCGGTGACACGCGAGGTCTTGCAAGTGGTGTCGTGTATCGCATCACGGTGAAGGTGCCGCGCCTAGTGCGCTAGTGTCGTGTCTCGAAAATGTCCGCACCGGACGCAAGGATGACGCGCGCCCCAATGTGGGTTCCCTCTCCCTCTGGGAGAGGGTGACAGAACGTTCACTCGATCGACTTGCGCGATCCGAAGGTACTGGGATTTGCGAGACAGAACACTAGCGTGGGGTGCCACAAGAACCTAGTGCATCGTTAACCGCCCGCACGAGTTCGTCGACGGTGACTGTATCGCTGCGATCGGTGTCGAATGGCGGACACGTAGCGACCGGGACCGTGCCGAGCGCGATATTCACGCCGATGACGAGCTCCTCGACGGTGACCGCGCCGTTGCCGTCGCAATCGCCGGAGCAGGCGGGCATTGCGGTCGCGGCCTCGGTCGGTGTCCGCGTCGCCGTGCTGGTGCTGGTTTCCGTCGAGGTCGTCGTAGGCGTGTGCGTGGAACTCGGCGTGACCGTCCGGGTGAGCGTCGGCGTCGCCGTTGGCAGCGGTGTGTCAGTTGGGGTCTGAGTCGCGGTGCCGGTGCTGGTCGCCGTCAAAGTTCTCGTCGGCGTGTGGGTGGAACTCGGCGTGACCGTCCGGGTGAGCGTCGGCGTCGCCGTTGGCAGCGGCGTGTCAGTTGGGGTCTGAGTCGCGGTGCCGGTGCTGGTCGCCGTCGAAGTTCTCGTCGGCGTGCGGGTGGAACTCGGCGTGGCCGTCTGGGTGAGCGTTTGCGTCGGCGTCGCTGGCGGCGGCGTGCCGGTTGTCGTCGCGGTTGTCGTCGGCGTGCGCGTGGAACTCGGCGTGGCCGCGAGGGTGATCGTGGGTGTCGCCGTCGAGGTGCGTGTTGACGGTGCCGTCGGAGTGCGTGTTGACGTTGTCGTCGGAGTGGCGGTTGGTGGTACGGTTTCCGTGCTGGTCACGGTGCGTGTAGCGGTTGGGGTGTGGGAGGGGGTGCTGCTGGGAGTGCGTGATGCCATGACCGGTGGTGACGCCGTTTGCGTGCGGGTGAATGTCGTCGTGACGGTCACGCTCGCCGTGCTGGTGGCCGTTCGGGTCTGCGTCGCCGACGGTGTGGTGGTGACAGTCGCGGTGGAAATCGGTGTCAGCGTGGGTGACGCGGTCTTGGTGCTGGTCGCTGTCGGCGGCACTGGTGTTGAGGTCGCCGTTGGCGTTTGGGAGGCGGTGGGGGCCGCGAGACCGGTCGCCGTTGGGGGCGGGCCACTACCCGGGAATACCTCACGCACACGTCCGCCCGTCGAATCGCTGATCAGGAGACTGCCGCCCGCCGCGGCAAAGATACCCGCGGCCAAGCTGAACGTAGCCTGCACAATGCTGCCGAGATCACCGAGGTCGTCGATCGAGTTGCCGCCTTCGCCGTCGAGTTGCCCGGTGACCAAGCCGTTGCCGCCCAGCGTTGAGAGCCAGCCGTTACTAAGCGTGCGGATGCGGCGATTGCCCTGGTCAGCAATGTACAAGACGCCGTCGCTGAACGAGATGCCAGCAGGAAGCCACAAGGATGAGGTCGTCGCCACGCCATCGCCGTCGAACTGAGGGATTCCTGTCCCCGCCACTGTGTGCATGATGCCCGCGCTATCGCGCATCCGGATGCGGTGAATCCCAAGATCGGAAATGTACAGGTTCCCAGCATTGTCGAGCGCGAGATCGCCCGGATAGTTCAAGGTCGACAGCAGCGCTGGTCCGAGGTCGCCAAGGTTATCGGTGGGATCGCCGCCCTCGCCGTCGATCGAGCCCGTCGCGATGCCGGTGGCGACGTAGGCATTGATGTTGCCATCGGCAGTGATCACCCGGACGCGGCGCGCATCGATGAGATAGATCTGGTTCTGTGCGTCGATCGCGAGTCCCAGCGGTGCGATCAACGATGCGTTGCTGGCCAGACCGCCATCGGCCCCGGTACCGTTGCCGGCCACGGTCGTGATCATTTTGCTCTGCGCATCGACGCGCCGAATCCGAGCATTGCCGGAATCGCTGATGTAGAGATTTCCGAGCGTGTCGAGCGCTAGCCGCCGCGGGAATTTCAGCAGCGCGTTGATCGCCAGCTGGTTGTCGCCGCCAAATCCCGCCACGCCGGTGCCGGCGTAGGTGCTGATGATGCCGGCGGTGTTGATGAGGCGCACGCGATGCGAGTTGGTGTCCGCAATGTAGGTGTTGCCGGCGGGATCGCGCACAGCGGCGGAAGGATTGGAGAGCTTGCCGACCGGCGATGGCCAGCCGTCGCCGTTGAACGTGGCAGCGACGCCGACAAGGGTGTCGATTGCGCCGCCCGCGGCCGCGACGATGCGCACGCGATTGTTGTCGCGATCCGCGATCAGAACGTCGCCGCTACTGTTTACTGCCACGCCGGACGGACTGTTGAGTGTGGCCGTGGTGGCAGAAATCTGATCGCCGTTG